>VBAK01000152.1 GCA_005882275.1 Candidatus Segetimicrobium genomatis | reverse complement strand
GGCTCGCCCGCATCCGCGCGGGCATCGAGCTCGCGGCCCACCGGGACGCCGTCCACGCGCAGATGATGCCGGCGTCCGTAGTTGGCCTGGACGAGCGCGCCCACGGTGTAGGCGCCGCTCGGCGCCTCGACGCGGCGGGACGATGTCCCGATTCCGCCCTTCCAGCCGTGACAGCGCATCCCGGTGCCGCCACCGACGTTCCCCTCGTCCACCGGGCCGCAGCGAGCGGCGGCAAGCGCCGCAAACGCATCCTCCCGCGTCAGCGGAAACGCGTCGATGTCGTTGAGATATCCGTCGTACGTCTCCGCGACGACCGGCAGGTGGAAGCGATGGCTGTACCCATGCTCGACCGCGTAGCCGACGAGCGCATCTCGCACGATCCCAACCGCGTAGGTGTTGGTGATCCCGATCGGAGAACCGAGCAGGCCCGACTCCTCGATCCAGGGAATCCCGGTCATCTCGCCGTTGCCGTTGAACGAGTGGTAGCCCGCGAACGCATAGTCGGTCCAGATCGAGCCCTCCCTGGGCACCACCATCGTCACTCCGGTGCGCGTGACGCGTGGGGTGTCCCGGATCACGGTGCGGTGGCCGACCAGCACCCCCGGCACGTCGGTGATCGCGTTCAGCGGGCCGGGCGGCATCCGGCCGATCGTGAGCCCAAGATCTCGCAGGCGCGCGCGTCCCATGGCACCCTCCGTGAGACTGACTTATCCGCTCGGACAGCGGCGGCAGGAGGCGAGGTTCCGACGTTGGCGCGGGGCGAAACGAGGGCACACGGGTAGGATTCTGTGGAGCGGTATCGTTCGACGAAGCCGGTCGGCGCCGGGTCGACCCTATTTGCGCTCTTCGAAGTCCCGCAGGTGCAACTTCGTCTGATGCTCAGGGGCGCGGGCCCCGTCGGGGGCGGTACCTTGAAAGTAGTGCTTTTCCCATCCCTCGGCGACCGCGTCCGACCCGGGGATTCTCAGGTCCGTCAGGAACTGCGTACGGCTTTGGTGCCACTGCGCATAGCGCTGGTATAACTCGGGGTCTCCCTCGATGCTGCGGATCTTGGCCTCGAACGCCTCCAGCTCATTCCTTCGTTGCGGAACAAGCATGCAGACAGGCTCGTCGACCTCGAACGTCACCGGGTGATGCGGACGTGTCAGCTTCCAGTTCATTGTGAAGGCCGCCACAGACCAGTCGGTTTCGACCACCCCTTCGAGCGCATACACCCCGTCCTTGGGCAGGTTCGAGGGCCCCCGGGCGAGGAGATTGTATCCCGGCGGGGTCCGGAAAAGATACGGAAGGTTCCAGGTGATAATGCCGTAGCCGAAGTGGGTTACCGCCGCGTAGGGCGGCTTCCCACTCAAGTACTCGATGCGGGTATCGGTGGGTTCTTCGCCGCCATTCCAGACTGCGCGGAATCGGTGGCTGTTGAGAGCGAACCACCCCGCCTGATTGGCGACGAGCAGCGGCAGGCACCGATTGGCAAAGTGATCGCGCGTGCTCTGCATCCAATCCCGGGCACGAGGGGCCGGCACAAGGCGCATGTTTATGGCGCTGACGCGGTAGGCGATCAGTGCGGGCACTTCGGTCTCGCTGATTTTGGCCTCGCTGATTTCCTTCTTCATGACGCCGGCGATCCCCCCTTTAGCCAGGTTCCGAAGCGACTGTGCCGCCGATGTATCTTTGATGATAGTGGGCCCGCGATGCCCCCGTCAAGTTTGATGCCCCTTCTGGTGCCGGGAGCCGTCCGGCATCTGACGGACGGCTCCCGGATAACACCCACTCGCGCCTGGACATCTGCTAGATAGGAATCGGCGGCGGCGGCGGCAGCGGCGGCAGCGGTATCGGTGGGGGCGGCAGCGGCGGTAGCGGTATCGGAAGCGGCGGTGGCGGCGGCGGTGACGGCGGTGGTGGCGGCGTGCCCTGCGCGATCGTCGCGACAAAAGCGTCGTGGACGTTGGGGCCGACTCCGGCGGGGCCCTTCTGGTAGGCCCCTGATGTCGTCGGGAAGTTTATGGATGTGGTGCCACCCGTCACGTAAGCGTTGCCTAAGCCGTCCACAGCAATGCTGTGGCCCTGGTCGTCCCCGCTGCCTCCTAGATATGTCGAGTAGACGACGGCGGTGCCCGTGGAATTGAACTCGGTCACGAAGACGTTGTTGGTGCCCCCGCCGTAGGTCGTCTGAAAGGCGTTCGATGTCGGGAAGTCGGCCGAGGAAGTGTACCCCGTCACATACGCGTTGCCCGAACCGTCAAGTGCGATGGCCTGGCCCCAGTCGTTCTGGGTGCCCCCCAGGTAGGTCGAGTAGATGGGGGCGGAGCCACTGGGATTGAACTTCGTGACGAAGGCGTCGGTTGTGTTGGTTCCACCCGCGAAGGCCTTCTGAAAAGCCCCCGCCGTCGTCGGGAAGGTTGTGGAGGTGGTGGCGCCTGTGACGTAGGCGCTGCCCGAGCTATCGACCGCGATGCCGAACCCGGCCTCCCCGCCGTTCCCCCCGAAATAGGTGGAGTACGCAACCGACCCGGTGGAACTGAACTTCGTCACGAAGCCGTGCACGCCCCCGGGGCTCGCCGTCACGAAGGCCCCTGCCGTCGTCGGAAAGTTCGTCGAAGTGGTGGTCCCCGTCACGTAGGCGCTGCCTGAGCCGTCCACGGCGATGCTGGGGCCTTCGGGCGAGGGATTCGGTGGATTCGTTTGCAGAAGCGACGGCGGCTCGTCCCCGCTCCCTCCCAGGTAGGTCGAGTAGACGATAGCGGTGCCGGTGGGATTGATCTTTGTCACGAACGCGTCTGTGTTGCCGCCGCCGTAGGTGGCCTGGAAGGCGTTCGCCGTCGGGTAGTTCGTGGAGGAAGTATACCCCGCCACATACGCGTTGCCCGGGCTATCAAGAGCGATGGCCTGGCCCCAATCGTCCTTGCTGCCTCCCAGGTACGTCGAGTAGATGAGGGCGGAGCCACTGGAATTGAGCTTCGTTACGAAGACGTCGACCGCGCCCCCAAAAGCCGCCTGGCAAGCTCCTGCCGTCGTCGGGAAGTTTGCGGAGTTGGTGGCGCCTGTCACGTAGGCATTGCCCGAACTGTCGACCGAGATGCCGTAGCCGATCTCCTGGCCGCTGCCCCCGAGGTAGGTCGAATAGACGGGCGCGCCGCCCGCGTCGAGCTTCGTCACGAAGACGTGGTAGCCGCCCCCAGGGCTCGTCGTTCGGTAGGCCCCGGCCGTCGTCGGGAAGTTCGCGGAGGCGGTGTCCCCGGTCACGTAGGCGCTGCCTGCGCTGTCCACGGCGATGCCGAAACCTACATCGTCGCCGCTGCCCCCAAGGTACGTGGACTGGGCGAGGATCACCGGGTCAATCACCAGGGGCCTGTGGGGGTCGTAGGCACCCACCTGGAAGCCGACCTGATGGGGAGTCTTCAGCACATACCGGCCCGAGATTTCCCGCCGGACGCCGGCGACTGTCTGGTAGAACACCGGCTTCAGATGCCAGACCATGTCGTTGCGCATCTGAAGCGCCAGGTCGCCCCAGGTATTGACCGCCAGGGTCTGGGCGCCTCGGAACTCGAGGCCGATCTTGCTGGGATCGGCTCCGGGCTGCACGACGAAGTCGTACTCCAACTGCCGCTGGCCGCCGTAAAAGCTGAGATCGATCCCCGGGTAGAGGTCCGCGTAGTGCACCCGGGCATACGTGGGGATGTTGGTGTGCCACTGCGTGGGGTCGTTGCCGACGAAGTAGTTAGTCTTACCCGAGAACTCATCCAGCCCGCTGATTCGTGGGGCCGGATTCGCGCCGGCGAACTTCATCCGTAGAACCGTCGGAGCCTCACCGTCCGGCCGGCTGGGGGACGCACCCCTCCCCGGGAATGCGCCCTGCCGTGTCCGCTCCGGGGCCAGCACGAGCACCATCTCGGTGGACGTGAGGAAGAGGACGTGGTCGCGGCCGCGGGAGACGAACTTGACCTGCGGATCGGTCTGCCCGAGGTTGGCTTCAAAGGTCAGCGGGAGACCGGCGTAGGCCTTATTAATGTGAAGATTCTTGCCCGCGGTGCCGAGCCCACCGGAGGCCAGAGCGAACGCGATCAACAGCGCGAGGCACTTCCGCGCCACGTTGGCCCCGCCCCACGCGCGGACACCCCCAGGAGGCGACAAGGAGCCGGGCGGTGGTTCGGGTGCGATGTCAACGGCGGGGCCTAAAGCACTCAGGTCTTGGATCTCCAAGGGTCCCCTCCCCCCACAATCAATAACTGTCCCTCAACTGCGGCACAGGGATCCCCTCATCCCTATGCATCCCCATTGCCTCAGGTGTATTCCACTCTCCAGGGCGTCACAATCAATGAAAACCCTTATAAATCAAGGGGGAGTTCCCTTAAGCAGCAGTGGATCAGATTATCCCTATTAAACCCATTAAGAGGTTCTTGGCCGGGAATCAGGCGATAGGAGTTTGTCCAGGGGACACGAACCCAGTCCAAAGTAGGATCCGGCGTCTTCAATTGAAGCCGGCTCCTGAGATCCTCAAAAGGATATGGGAGTGGGAAATCATGGCCAAGCTGCTCATCGTCGCCAGCACCGGAGCCCAGGATCCCACGCGCGCCAGCATTCCCTTTCACATCGCCGCCAACGGGGCCATTCCGGCAGGTCAGGAATGCGGCATCGCGCTTGCCGGGGATGCGACCGAGCTCATTAAGCGCGAGATCGCCAGCAAGGTAAAGGGCGTGGGCGTCCCGCCGCTCGCCGACCTCCTGGCAGCCTGCGCGCAGCGCGGCGTCCGCTTCTACATCTGAAAGGGCTGCGCAGAGGCCCGGGGGGTCTCGGAACAGCACCTGAAAGGCCAGCAGGCGCAGTTCATCACCCCACCCGACCTGGCGCGGTTGACTGTGGAGGCGGACCGGGTCTTGAGTTTCTGAGGGCCTGGCACGTGGATACGCTACTTCGGAGAGGTGCCCACCGGGCGGTAGCCCTTGATTAACAAGGCATGGCGCGCCCGGCAGGATTCGAACCTGCGACCCGCTGCTTAGAAGGCAGCCGCTCTGTCCCCTGAGCTACGGGCGCTCCTACGCAGGATTATAACACGCCGGCGACCGTTACCCGAGCCGGTGCATCCAGAGCAGTGAGACCGCCACGGTGCCGACGAACAGCGCCGCCACCGCAACCGAGACCAGACCGCTGACCTCGGTCGGCTTGCGCTCCCAGCCGATGGACCGGCCCAGCCGCGTGTAGACCCGGCTCAACTCTGTGGTGGAGGACACACGCTGGTAGGTCCCCGCGGTCGTCTGGGCGATGGCCTTCAGCGTTTCCTCGTCGAGGCGGACGAAGATGCTCCGGCCGCCGAGCTCGAGGAAGGTCCCTTCAGGCGAGCCCAGTCCCACCGTGTAAACCTTGACGTGTAGCTGACGCGCGACGACCGCGGCATCCTCCGGCGGGGTTCCGCGATTGCTCTGACCGTCGCTCAGGAGCACCACGGTGGCCGGCGGGAGTTGCTCCGGCGAGGCGGGGGGGACGGTAGGGGCCATGCCGTTTTCGGGGCGCGCGCGCCCCGGCAGCGCATAGATGGCTTCCAGGAGCCCGTCTCCGATCGCCGTGGCGAACTCGAGCGTCAGCCCGTTGATCGCCTGAATCACGCGGTCGTGGTCGTCCGTCGGCGGCGTGACGAGCGTCGCGTAACTGCTGAACGAGACCAGCCCCACCTTGGCGCCCCGCGGCAGCGCGCGGACGAACTCCACCGCCGCCTTCTTCGCCGCCTCGATGCGGTTCGGCACGACGTCGTGGGCCATCATGCTGCGGCTGACGTCGATGCTCAACATGACGACCGTGTGGTTGTCCGGCACCGGCACCGGCGCCATCGGCCGCGCCAGGGTCAGGATGATCGCGCACAGCGTTGCGAGGTACAGACCGGCCGGCACATGGCGCCGCCAGGGTTTCCCCGCCGCCGCCGCCTGCGCGACCAGGTCGAGACTGGAGTACCGGACCCGGACGCGGGACGGCCGGCGCAGCATCCAGACATACCCGGCAATGAGCGCGGGAATGAGCAGGTACAGCAGCAGTCCCGGTGGCCAGAGGAACGTCATGGAAGCCGGCCCGCCCACACCAGCGAGATCACCCCGCCCACCAGCAGCAGCAGCCCCGCGCCCCCGACGAACATCGAGGACACCTCGGTCTTGCGCGTCTCCCAGCCGATGACACGCCCCAGGTCCCGGTAAATCTGCCTGAGATCCTGGGTCGTGGACGAGTAGAAAAACTTCCCATCCGTGGTCGCGGCGATCTGCTGGAGCAGCGTGGGATCGAACGGCACGAAGACCATCTGCCCCTGGAAACTAAACACGCTCCCGCCTTGGGTCCCGAGGCCGATGGTATAGATCTTCACCTTCTGCGATTTGGCCAGGATGGCCGCCTTCAAGGGGTCGGTGCCGGCGTTGTTTCCCCCGTCGCTCAGCAGAATGATCGCCGCCGGCGAGAGATCGTCGGGGCGCGCCGGCGGGGAGGACGGCGATGGGAGGCCGGACGGCGGCTGGAGCGCCGGCGGCTGCGCGGGGCCAAACGGACCGGGCTGGGCGTCCGGGAGCTCGACGGACCGCCCGGGCAGCGCTTTCAACGCGATCACGATCCCGTCGCCGATCGCCGTCGCCTCCTGGGGCTTGAGCGTCGCGATCGCCTGCTTGACCGCCTCGTGGTCAGGCGTCGGCGCAATCATCAGCGTCGCGTACGTGCTGAACGACACCAGGCCGATCCGGGGGCCCTGAGGAAAGACGTCCACAAACGCGCGGGCCGCCGCCTTGGCCGCCTCCAGCCTGCTGGGCGGGAGATCGGGCGCGACCATGCTGCCGCTCGTGTCGACCGCCAGCACGACGACCGCCTTGTTCACCGGCATCGGGAGGCCCATGACCGGCCGGCTCACGGCGCCGAGGAGCAGCGCCAGCGCGACAAAATACAGCGCCATGCTGACGTGCCGGCGCAGTCCCGGCATCGAGGTGGCCAGTTGGGCGAACAGCGGGCCCTCGGCGAACCGTCCGGCGGCGCGGCGGCGGGCCTTCCGCACGCCGAGGACGTACCAGCCCACAAAGGCCGGCAGCAGCAGGAGGCCCCAGAGCATTACCGGCCAGGTAAATTCCACCGGCGCCTCCTCCGGAATGTCACAAACTTCAGCAGGGGATCGACCAGCGAAGCGCCGGTAGACAACTGCAGCATGTCGACCGACGCCCGCCGCATCAATTCGGCCAGCCGGACGTCGCGCGTCTCCACCAGCCGGCGATAGACATCACGCACGTTCCGGTCGGAGGTATCGACCCAGACCTGCCGCCCCGTCTCCGGATCCTCCAGGTAGATGCCTCCGACGTCCGGCAGTTCCCGCTCTCGCGGGTCCTCGATCCGGACGGCGATGACATCGTGCCGCTTGCCGAGTTCGGCCAGGGCCGCATCCCAGCCGTCCGGCGAGTGGAAGTCAGAGATGAGAAAGAGCAGAGACCGCCGGCGGACGATGCGCCCGAGCTGCTGCAGCACGGCGCCGAGATCCGTCCGGCCGCCCCCCGAAACGGGCGCCTCGGCGCCCAGGGCATGCACGATCCGCAGGGGCTGCTGGCGTCCTGTGCGCGGCGGGACGAAGAGTTCCCCCGTCCGTGTCGGAAATCCGATCACCCCGACCTTGTCCCCGTGCCGGGCGATGATGTACGCGGCGACCCCGGCGAAATCGAGGGCCACCTGGCGCTTGAATTGCTGCACCGTGCCGAAATCCATCGAGGGGGACAGGTCCACCAGAAGCCAGGCCGTGAGCTCCTTCTCCTCGCGGTACTGGCGGACGAACAGCTGATTCATCCGCGCGGTCACGTTCCAATCGATGCGGCGGACCTCGTCCCCGGGCTGGTACTGACGCACTTCCGCCAGGTCGAGGCTGGGGCCGTAGAACACCCCCGTGTAGTCGCCGAACAGGAAGCCGTCGAGGCGCCGGACGACCTTAAACTCGAGGCGCCTCAAGATTCGCTCGGGTGTCTCCATAGGGATCTCCGATGTGGACCTTGGGAACCGGGACCGCCTCGCTCACCCGCTGCAGCAGGTGCTCCGGCGTGATGTCGTGGGCCAGGGCCTCGTACGAAAGGATGAACCGGTGGCGCAGGACCTCGGGCACGAGGTCCCGGACGTCCTCCGGCATCGCGTATTCGCGCCCTCGCAGCAGCGCCAGGGCCTTCGCCCCGATGATCAGGTTCAGGGACCCGCGTGGGCTGCTGCCGTAGGAGATGAACTTCGCGAGATCGCCGAGCCCGAACTCCTGGGGGGTGCGCGTTGCGGTCACGAGGCTCACGGCGTACTCATGCAGCTTGGGATCCACGTAGACGGCCTCGGCGATCTTCTGGAGTTCGAGGAGTTCATCCGCGCGGATGATCCGGGACACCGTGGGCGACTGCTCGGTGATCCGGTCCACGACCGTCATCTCCTCGTGGAACGACGGGTAGGAGATCACGACCTTGAACATGAACCGGTCGACCTGGGCCTCGGGGAGCGGGTAGGTGCCTTCGCTTTCGATCGGATTCTGGGTCGCCAGCACGAGGAACGGGTCGGGGAGCACGAACGTCTGCTTGCCGATCGTGACCTGGCGTTCCTGCATCGATTCCAGGAGCGCGGATTGGACCTTCGCGGGCGCCCGGTTGATCTCATCCGCCAGCACCAGGTTGGCGAAGACCGGGCCCATCTCGACCTCGAACGTTCCACTCTTCTGATTGTAGATGCGCGTCCCGATCAGATCGGCGGGGACGAGGTCGGGGGTGAACTGGATGCGGCGGAACTGGCAGTCCAGCACCTGCGCCGTCGTCTTGATCGCCAAGGTCTTGGCGAGCCCGGGGACGCCCTCGATCAGGATGTGCCCGCGCGAGAGCAGCGCCACCAGGATCCGCTCCAGCATGAGATCCTGTCCCACGATAATCTTCTTGATCTCGTACAACACCTTGCGCATGGTGCTGGCGGCTTGCGCAAACGTATCGGTCGGGTAGCGCAGGACACGCATCCGGGGGGGCTGTTGATCATCGGCCACGGCGTCCACCTCGTGTGAGCATCTATGTAGTTATCGACCGGGCGACCCGACTCCTACCTCTCCCTTACTATCCCTTCTATAGAAGATACCCACTCACGCAATTAACATACCCATTCCGGCCTCACACCGGCCAAACGGGGCGGAGATCGGGGTCATTCCCTGAGGCCCGACTGAGGGGCCGCGGCCCCCGGCGCGGGAGACGCGAGGCGAACCAGGATCCAGGGGCTCCGGTCAACCGGCGTCCGGAGCGGGCCCACGGTCGCCGCCTGGAGGAGGAAGCTCACCGGATCGCCCAGGGAGGTCAGCGGTAAGACGACACAGATCTGCGATCCCACGGTCCGCGCGGCCGCCCCGGCCGGCAACGGAAGATCTTGCGGCAACGTCCCCCGCGATGTGAGCGATCGCGGGACGCGAAACACCAGCGGCAGCCTGGCCGTGCGCCCATCCCGGTAGAACAGGCGGAGCTCCAGGCGGTACTGCGCCTCCCGCATGGGAGGGTGCCTCAGCCGCAGCGCGACATAAAGGCGCGTGGAGTCGCGGGCGAGGGCAACGGAGTCGAGCGTGGCGCTGCCCTCGGCGGCGTAGAGCATGGATCTCCCCGAGGGCATGCGGATCAACAGGGGCAGGCGCGCACACGCTTCCGGGGTTGCCACGGCCCCCCCCTCCCCTTCCAGCCGCGGCGGCCGGATCTGCGGGCGGAGCCCAAACAGTTCGTTCCGGCGGACAAAGCTCAGCATGTAGCCCCGCATCAGGTCCACCTGGCTGCGGTACTCGAGGATCGCCAGGCGCTTGGCATCCTCACCGGCCCGCCCGATCGGATACTGGACCCATTCGGGTCCGGCGGCCGCGAGTTCAGAGGGCGGGGTGAGATAGAGGTCGGGAGCGTAGGCCCCGGGCCGCGGCCAGATGCCGTGGTGGACCAGATAGTGCCAGACGCGAACCGTCCTGGTCCACGGCACCTGCCGGAGCGTGAGCTGCTCGAGCGCGGCGGCGACGAACGCTCCGGCCGCCCAGTGATCGCGATGGGTATCGGCGGGATGGTGCGTCACGATGATGGTCGGTCGCTCCTGGACGAGGACGCGCTCGACGTCCTCGAGGACGTTCTCGCCGCAGTAGCGCGCCCCCGGCCGGTAGGTCAACGCATACGGGGAGAAACTGCGCCGTGTATACGGCGAGGTATACGGACGTCGGCAATCCCAGGCGCCCCCCCACAGGACGGCAAGCCCACGATCGGGGTATCCGAGGAAGGTGACCTGCGAGGGGGACAGCCCGATACGCCCGGCGGCGGCGAACGCTTCCTGCTGTCGCCGCTGCCCGTATTCGATGAATCGGTGGGGCGTGCTGAACAGGGTGTGAAACCCCACGTCGACGCCCTCGACATAGCCATCGCCATTGGTAAACGTCACGGTGCGCACCCGGGCCCCGGCGGCGATGGCGGCATGGATCAAGCCCCCGGCGCCGAGGGCCTCGTCATCCGGGTGCGCCCCGAACACCACGAGCGAGTCGTTCCGGGTCAGCCGGTACGCGGCCGAGGGGATGGCATCGCTGGAGGCGGCCGCCAGAACGGCCGGGGGGAATGCCGGATCCATCGCCCGGAGGGGGCGGGCCGACTGGACCGCCATGGTGAGCACCGTGACCAAAGCGGCCGTTCCCAGCACTCGACGCAACATCAGAGCGTTCGCGGAGAGTCTCCTCCCAAAGAAACCTGCACACCAATTCGCAGCTGCCCAAACCCGCCCCTCCCATGCGGATGCCGGGAGGCGATTGGGACGACCCCGAGGATGCAGGCCTATGGTCCTTCCCCCGCATCGAGCAGCAGGTCCGTGACCAGGTCCCGGACTCTCTGCAATTCACGTTGCTCCGCGACCGGCAGCCGCGCCCGATGGTCACCCTGATCCATCACCAGCACCAGCGCTGCCCGCAGCGTCTTCAACTCCTCCACCGTCAGCGCCAGCGAGATGGCGGCGGCCTCTTCGCGCGTGCCCCGGCCGGCCCCATCCTCGCCGTCACCGGGGGCCGCTTCGACTTCCCGGCCTCGGTGCTTCTGACAGCGATGCGGCTTGTCCGGATCGGCGAAGATCTGCTCCGGGTGGCGGACACCATATCCCGCCTCCACCAGCCTCCACTTGCCGTTGGGGGCGTTGGTCCACGCCAGGCCGTCGCTTTTGCCGCAGTACCGGCACGCGGCGTATTTCTTGACCGGCACCAGCTTGCTCGTCATCCTCGCCGCTTTCTGCGCCCCGTGCGTCGACCCGGCGCCTTCAGAGGTTCCTTGAGCTTCTAATGCCCACCTCGGACGGTTGTCCGGACCCCGCGCCACATCTCCGGGCTCGTTCTTTTGATGGTACTGCCTTGCTTCTTTAGGAGGATTGCGTGCGGGCCTTCGGTCATAAGCCGGAACGACCCCGGTGCCAACTGGCTAGATGATGTCTCAGTGAACGCTGTCCCTGAACCCAGGGCTTTCGCTCTATTCGGGGTGGGGCTGGCCGGGATGTTGGGTGCCCGCGGGCGGACCTTCCCGCTCCGCGGATAAGGCAGCGATATGTTCGAAGGCCGCCCAAGGTGAGGGCGGCCTTCGGCATCTTACGGGATCCCGCCTGGAAGCGGAATTCCTTACCCTACTTGGTTTTGGTCGGGCACCCGATCTCGCCAAACCGCCCCGCGGGCGCCCACGTGGCGTGGATCGAGTCTAGAAGTTGATCGTCCCGTCGATCTTCATAAAAGACACCGGGGCGGCTCCCGCCAAAGAACTCTGGAAGGCAGTCGGAAAGTCCCGGAAAATTCCGCAGGAGAATTCCAGGAGAGGCCACACATCTGGAGTCCCTACCGCCCAGTGTAGCCCTTGCCGCTGGCCCTGCTTGAAGAATGGGGAGATGGCGCGGAAACCTTCGTCCCGCTGACGTGGACGTCTGGTCGGGGCGCCCGGACTTGAACCGGGGACCTTCTGCTCCCAAAGCAGACGCGCTACCAAGCTGCGCTACGCCCCGATCGACCGCCTCGATGCTATCATGCGCACCGCCCTTCCGCAAGGAATCCGGCGCCCTCTAGAAAATCCAGGTTCAGCCCTGCGCGGGACCCTGCGGTGCCGGGGGCGTCCCCGCCGGGGGACTCCCACCGCTCCCGCCGGCGGCCAGCGCGGCCTTGATAGCTTCGGCCCTGGCCTTGGCCGCGGCGATCTTCTCCTCGCGGCTCATTTCCGGCTGCCCCGCGCCTGCCGCCGGTGGCGCCGGAGCCTGTCCCGCGGGCGCGGCGCCGGGGGAGGACGCGCCTCCCGCCGCCGCCCCGGCCGGCTGCGGGGGTGCGGCCGGCTTGGCCGCCGGAGCGGCGGGCGCGGGTGCCTTCGCCGGGGCCGGCGGAGCCTTCGGGGGAATCTTCTGGCCGAGAAACTCCTGGCGCAGGTACTGCGTGACCGCGGTGTGGATCCGCTCCCGCGCCTCGGCTTTGCCGGCCATGGCGTCCGCCACCCAGGCCTTGTCCACGCGGTAGGACACCAGCCGCTTGCCCTGGGCGAACTGGGCGAGATAGTGCCCCATAGAATCCTGCACCACCAGGATCTTCACGTTCAGTTTGAGCGGGATCGCGATCTCGCTGACAAGGTGGAACACCCAGGTCTCTTTCTCGTCCATCGCCGTTCTCGTCAGCGTTTCGGCGATGGACCGGCCCGCCAGCGGATCGACCGGCCGGAGGCGCGCGCGGCCGGCCTTCTTGCGGATCTGGGCCATCAGGTCGTCCTTCACGTCCGCGAGGGCCACGGCCACGGAGAACCCGATGATCACGAGAATGGCGAATGTCAGCGACCAGTAGGTGAGGAACTTGCTCAGGGTGATCCGTCTCCTTTCAGCGGTATCCGGCGGTCTGCGTCACTCGAAGGCCCCCGCCGCCCGCAAGGCCTGCCGCACCTCTATGTTCCTCCCGCATCCACCCGATCCTGCACGGCCAGCCCGAAGACCTCGAGGAGAAACGGCTCAGCGGCGCGGAGCGCGCGGGCGCGGTGGCTGATGCGGTTCTTCATCTCGGGCGGCATCTCGGCCATCGTGCCGGCCTCTCCTTCCGGGACGAAGATGGGGTCGTACCCGAATCCACCGGTTCCCCGAGCGGCTTCGGCGATTGCCCCCGCGCACGCGCCCTCGAAGACCCGCACCACGCCGTCGGGGAGGGCCACGGCGATGACGGCGCGGAACCGGGCCGTCCGCCGGCCGGCGGGGACGTGCTGGAGGAGCGCGAGCACCCGCGCGTTGCGTTCGGCGGACGTCGCCCCGGCACCGAGGAAGCGCGCGGAATGGATTCCCGGAGCCCCACCCAGGGCCGCGATCTCGATCCCCGAGTCATCGGCGAGCGCCGCCAGGCCCGTGGCCGCCGCCACCGGCCGCGCCTTCGCCGCGGCGTTCTCCGCGTACGTCGCGCCCTCTTCCGGGAGGTCGCCGATCTCCGGATAGCCGGCGAGGGACACCAGGGTCAGCGGCAGATGCGCGTAGATGGCCGCGATCTCTCGATGTTTGTTCGGGTTCCGGGTTGCCACCACCAGACGCCGGAGCGCGGTGCCTCCGCTCGTCGGGCCGCCGCTCACGAGGCGGTCAGGATGTCGGCCAGCGCCTCACGCTGTTTGGCGATCAAGGTCACGATGCCCCGCTCGGCCAGGGTCATGAGCGCGGCGGCCTCGGCTTTCGTGAACGCCGCCCCCTCCCCGGTCCCCTGGATCTCGACGAACTTCCCGGACTCCGTCATGACGATGTTCATATCCACCCGGGCTCGAGAGTCCTCGGCAAACGTGAGGTCGAGTGTCGGGACGCCGTCGACGATCCCCGCGCTGGTCGCCGCCAGGAATTCCCGGATGGGGAGCTTGGACACGGCCCCGGTTCGCCGGAGGAGCATCACGGCGTCCATCAGGGCCACGAACGCCCCGGTGATCGACGCCGTGCGGGTTCCCCCGTCGGCCTGGAGGACGTCGCAGTCGATCCAGATCGTCCGCTCGCCCAGCCGCTCCATGTCGACGACCGCGCGGAGCGACCGGCCGATCAGGCGCTGGATCTCATGCACCCGGCCGCCGGTCTTCCCGGTGGCGGATTCCCGGGGGCTCCGCTCCTTGGTGGACCGGGGGAGCATTCCATATTCGGCGGTCACCCATCCCTGGCCGTGTCCGCGCAACCACGGCGGGACCCGTTCTTCGATGGTGGCCGTACAAACGACGCGCGTCTCGCCGAGCTCGATCAGCACCGAGCCTTCGGCATACTTGTTGAACCGGCGCTTGAGGACGAGCGGCCGCAGTTCGTCCGGTGCGCGGCCGTCGGCGCGTGGCACCTTATCGAGCCCGCCCCTGGCCCGGCGCCTTTCGCCCGGATGCGGAGGCCGGCCGTGCGCGTTCGCCGTCTCGAGCGCCGTTCAGCACGAACCGCCGGTCCAGCGCCTTGAGGCGCTCCATGATCCCGCCGTACTCGAGCTCTTCCATGCCGAGCATGGCCGGGTTGAAGAACCCCTGCGCGCGCATCTCGGCGCCCTTGCGCACCGCCTGCTCCAGGAAGACTTCCCACACCGGGTTCTTGAACAAGTCCACCGGGCCGGCGAGGATGCCGTCTTTGACCGAATAGCCGGCCGCGGCCACCATCGGCAGGCAGTAGAAGATGCTGGAATCGGTGTTGAGGGGCACGGGCGCCAGCGGCATGTTGTGGCTTCCCCGGCAGTCGCCGGCCACGTACGGGACCTTGCTGAACGCGAGCCCGAACTCCTCGGTCGCGGGGAAGATCTTCTGGGTCCGCACGATCGCCACGGGGTCGTCCTTTCCCACGTACCGGCCGGCGATGTTCTTGAGCCGCGTCGTGCTCAGGGACGCCGCCTGCTCGTCGGGGTGGGCGCGGGAGTGGATGCTCTTCACCACGAACCGCCCGGTGTCCCGCAGCAGGGCGGCGAGGTCGTAGAGGTCCTCGGGCGCGTGCAGGGTGATCTCCCGCTCCGCTTCGGTGTGGTTCACGTCCACGATCTTGAAGGTGAACCCCTTGCCCACGTCTGGGCTCAACAGGAGGCCGCCGCAGTACATCGGATCGCAGAACGTGAGGTACAAGAGCAGGTTGAACGCGCCGGGCTCGGTCTTGTCGGCGGTGAGGACCATGAACGGCTCCGCCGGGCGCTCGACGATCTCCATTTCGGCGACGCCCGGGCCCATCCCCTGGATGTTCCCGGAGAACTCGCTCTTCAGGAGATCCTGCTTGGCGCCGTAGAGACCCTGCCGCTCCGCCACGGAGCCGGCGGCCAGAAAGATGTCGTAGGCAAGGCGGTGGATCGCCTCCGCTTCGATTCCCTGGCGGTGGGTCATCAGAAGACAGATATCGTCGCCGGTGTGGGTCACCCGGGAGTCAATGAGGAGCTTGCCGCGCTGCGCCGCAACCATGTCCGACGCCACCTTGAGCATCTCGGCGCTGGGCTGGGTGTGCCCCCCGATGCTGCCCACGTCCGCCTTGATCGCCGAGATCGTTAGCGGAGATCGCCCGTCTGATCCTGCCATTGCAGCACCTCCACAGAGTACCCGCGCCGCCTCGCCCCCCCGAGATCGCCGGCGCAGGCCCATCCGTTTACCATTATATATATAATCCGTGGAATTCGGGGAGAACCAGCAGGTGTTCGCCCGGTTCAGGGCTATCCGGACGATCGGCGGGCGCGCTCATTCGGAGGCACCGCGGGGCCGGGGTCCGGGACGGGATACGGGACAACGCTCTCCTGTTCCTTGGGGTCGGTGCGGGCCAGCACCCCGATGCACGCCACCGTGGCGCTGGGATTGTAGGGCAGGTGGGGCACGTTCGCCGGGATATAGAGCAGCTGTCCGGCCTTGACCGTCAGGTGCTGTCGCAGGCCCTCGCCGTACCACATCCCCGCCTCACCCGACAGGACGTAGATCGCGGTCTCGTGACGTTCGTGCAGATGCGGCGTCGCCCGAGCCTGGGGCGGGATCGTCACGAGATGCATGCACAGTCCCGTCGACCCTGCGCTCTCGGCCGAGATCCCGGCGAAATAGTCGAGGTCCTGCTTGCCGTGAAACGTCTCGTCCGGGGAGATCACCACGCAGGTCGCCCGCCGTGCCGGCATGACGCCCACCTCCTCTGCTTTGCGGCGCCAACCAGAAGTTCCCCGGTTCAGTACGTCGTTTTCCGGTGCACGTCCTTCGTCAGCCCTTCGAAGAGGCGCTCCCCTCTGTGGAGCCGGCAGGCGATCGGCCATCCCGCGTGGGGCGAATTCAGACTAGAAGAAGTTGATCATCCCGTCGATCTTGAAAAAGGACACCCCTGTCGTGGAGGAGGGAGGCGTAATGGAGGTAGGGAGGGCGCTGGTAAGGGTGGCCGCGAGGCTTCCTCCGCCGGCGGCGGCACTGAAGCGGCCCGTCCCTGGGGTGGGGCAGGTGAGTGAGGTGAGTGTTGGGGGCGAGCAAATACGATACGTCCCGTTATACTGAAGGGGCGAGGCCGGGACCCCTTCCTCGCAAAGCCAGCCTACGGTATTGAAGTTGATCTTATCCCCGCTGGCTGCGGTGACCGTCCCGGAGCCCGTGGCGGTGAAACAATTTCCGCCCAGAATGGTCGGCACGTTGGTTCCTGTTGTGACGTTCACAACGTACGTGCCCCTGCCGATGTGGGTCCCAAGCGCGCCTCCGGGAAAGGGGCCCCCACCTTCAAAGGTGCAAATGTCCGTCGGAATGATCCCCGCGGATGGCACGCAGCTGGCTATCCCAGTCCCGATGACCCGCCAATCCAGCACTAATGGAGTCTCGGCCACAGCCCCAGGCGTCACCACAAAAGCAAGGCCAGTCCCAAGCATGAGGACGAAAGCACACAATGATCTCACGCAGCGTGACTCTTTCATTGGCTTATTCCCCCGCTCCTGGGTCCCTCCGGGCCTTTGCCTCCCGCCTACTGCTCCGCACATCCTCTTTGAGCGAAGCGTATCGGATGATTAAATCGGATACGATCCTTCAATAGAATGATTTCGGGATACCTCTTTCGATTCGGGCCATTGTGTTCGCCGGAGGAGTTTGATTTCGTTAATCTACGATGGTTTTGCGGGCTAAAAGACTATGGCGGCCACCGGCGATGCGTCGGCGTCATCGTGCTATGATGGAACCATCCGTGAAGCGAAGGAGGAGAGAGAGAATGGCAGCCCAGATCCCCCCCCAAGTGAAGACCTTCCTCGACAAACCGCTCTTTGCCGTCCTCGCCACCCAGTCGCCGTCCGGCAGGGTGCAGGCCACCCCCGTCTGGTACATGCTGGCCGACGGCCACATTCTCATCAACACGAGCGCCGGCCGGACCAAACTGAGGAACATGGAAGCCAACCGCGGTGTGGCGCTGGCGATCCTCGACCGCGAGAACCCCTACAAGTACGTCCAGATCCAGGGCAAGGTGGTGAAGTTCGACCGTGAGAGCGGAGCCAAAGACATCGACCGGCTCTCGCAGCGGTACCATGGACGGCCGTACCAGTATCCCCCGACCGACAACCCCAAGAACCGGATCACCATCCGCATCGAGCCCGAGCGCATCAACACGATGGGCTTCTAGGGACGGCTTCCGGCTTCGGCGCCGAGACGAGCCTGGGCGCCGCGTAGCGCGCGACGGGCTCGGCAATGACGAGGGCGAGCCCGGCGTTGATCGCGCCTTTGATCGCGTTGAACGGGACGATCGCGGACCAGAGCAGCCGCGCGATCCGCGCCGGTGACATCCCGAACTGCAGGGCGAGGATCGGAAAGTTCACGGGGATCATCACGACGACTCGAGCGGCGGTGCCCAAGACCGCCGCCCGCAGCAGGCGCGACGGCAGCGGCCCGCTTCCCCGCCGGAACGCCCACGCCGTCACCGCGACGAAAGTGCCCGCCGCGATAAAATCGGCCACCGGCCCGAAGGGGCCCTTCGCCAGGAACAGCAGGAAGAGGATATCCTTGATGAAGACCACCATCGCGCCGGTGGCCGGGCCGTAGATCACCCCCACAAGCAGGCCCACCGCGTCGCTGGGGTCGTAGGTGAGGAACGGCGCCTGGGGGAGCAGAGGGATCCTGATGGCCGCCATCATGAGGAACGCCGCGGCGGCGCACATCCCGGCGACCACCACCCGCTGAGCCCGTCCCGCCTGTGTCTCGCCCGCCTTCACTGGCGCTCCCGGCACGACCGCGGTGCGCGGCCTTCCGGGCCTCAGTACCCGGCCGCGAGGCCATCGCCGCGAGGGTCGGCGCCCCCGTGGCGCATTCCGTTCCGCGGATCGATCCAGATGGCCTGCGCGTGTCCCATGCGATCGTCCCAGGCGCCGACGATCCGCACGTCGTGGCCGCGGCGGGCGAGTTCCTCCGCCACGGGTTGCGGCACCCGAGCTTCGAGCGACAGCGTCGTGGTGGGGAGCCCCCAGTGACGTCCGTAGAGCCAGCGAGGCGCGGCGATCGCGGCCTGCACGTCCATCCCCAGGTCGAGGACCCGGGTCAGCACGGCGGCCTGGGTCTGGGGCTGCCCCTCCCCTCCCATCGCGCCGTAGATCAGTTCCGGCCGGCCGTCGCGCAGGGCCATCGCGGGGTTGAGCGTGTGGAACGGGCGCTTCCCGGGCGCCAGCGCGTTGCGGTGGGCGGGATCGAGAGAGAACGCCGCCCCCCGGTTCTGCAGCAGGACCCCCGTCCCCTCCGCGACGACCGCCGAGCCGAAGTCGAACGCGATGCTCTGGATCAGCGAGACCGCGTTGCCCGCGGCGTCGACCGTCCCGAGCCAGATCGTATCGCGGCCCACGGCCCCGATCGTCCGCGGCTGCGCCCGCGCCAGGTCGATCGCGGCCGCCTGCGTCCGCCCGCGGCGCTCCGACAGCAACTCCTCGACGGGGACGGGATGGACGTCGGGATCCGCGATCCAGGCGTCGCGGTCGGCGAACGCCTGCTTCGCCGCCTCGACCATCACGTGGTAGTAATCCGGGGACTGATCGCCCCAGCGCGCGACCGGATAGTGGGCGAGGATGTTCAACAGCTGGAGCGACGTCAACCCCTGGGTCGGGGGAGGCGTATTGCACACCGTCCAGTCCCGGTACCGCACGCTGATGGGATCGGTCCAGCGGCTGCGGTGGCCGGCGAAGTCGCCCTCGGTGAGGAGGCCGCCGCGGGCCTCGAGGTACGCGCAGACCTGCGCGGCGATGGGACCGCGGTAGAACGCGTCCCGCCCGTCCCGCCCAATGGCGGCGAGGGTGCGGCCGAGGCCGGGCATGACGAACCGCGCGCCCGCCGGGTACACCGAACCGTCGGGCCGCAGAAAGGTTCGGCGGAACCCTTCCAGAGTCTCCAGGTGGCCGAACGGCCCGGAGTCCGGCCCGATCCCGGCGCGCGTCCAGGCCTCCTGGCCCGGCGTCACCGGACATCCGGATTCGGCGTAATGGACCGCGTCGGCCAGCAGCGCCTCGAACGGCCTCCGGCCATCGAGGGACCGCCGCGAATACTCGTAGGCCTCCCACCATCCGTCGACCGCCCCCGGCACGGTGTTCGCCGCCAGGGGGCCCCGGCGCGGGATCTCGCGCGAATGCCCGGCCGCCCGGTAGGCCTCGATGGTGCAGCGCGCCCCCGCGGCCCCGCACGCCATCAACGCCCGCGCGCGCCGCGCGCCCGCGTCGTAGATCAGCCAGAAGTTGTCCCCGCCGATCGCGTTCATGTGCGGGTAGACGACCGCGATCGTCGCCGCGGCGGCAATCGCGGCCTCGACCGCGTTGCCGCCTTCCTGGAGGATCTTGAGGCCTGAGGTCGCGGCCAGGCCGTGCGGGGCCGTGACGAGGCCCCTCGGCGCCATCACGCTTCGTCGATTGTGCACACGGGTGTGTTCAACGGACGGCTTTTCGCTTTCCTGCGGCGGACATCCTGGCGGCAGGGTCCCGGCGTCCGCGCGAGAACCATTGCTGTGCAATGACGTCTCCTGAGGTCGGGGTCTTGAAAATCCCCGAGGTGCTCACCGCGCGGCGCACCGTGCGGTTCTACAAGGCCGACCCGGTGCCGGCCGGCGTCCTCCGCACCCTGCTCGAGGCCGCGACCGAGGCGCCGTCGGCCCACAATGCTCAGCCGACCCGGTTCATCGCCATCACCTCCCCCGAGGTCAAGCGGCGGCTGGCCGAGCGCATGGCGCGCCGCTGGCGCCGCGACCTGGAGCGCAGCGGGACCTCCGAGGCGGCCATCCAGGTGGAGCTCCGGTTTTCGCTCAGGCGGTTCAGCGAGGCGCCGGCGCTGATCCTCGTCGGGTACACGATGGAGGGGATGGATGTCTACCCCGATCGCGCTCGGCGGGCGGCGGAGCACGTCATGGCGGTGCAGAGCGCGGCCGCCGCGGTCCAGAACCTCTTGCTCGCGGCCGCCGCGGCCGGCCTGGGCGCGTGTTGGTGCTGTGCCCCGCTGTTTTGCCCCGGGATTGTCCGCCGGGCCCTCGGGCTGCCCCGAGCCTTCACCCCTCAGGCGCTGCTGACCATCGGGTACCCCGCGCACACTCCGCCGGTCCCGCCGCGCAAGCCCCTGGACTCGATCGCGACCTTCCTGTAACCGGCGCGGCGTGATTACGGTCCTCTGCGGGGGCGTGGGCGGCGTCAAACTGGTGGACGGTCTCGCCGCGGTGCTGGCCGACCCCTCAACGCTCACCGTCATCGTCAACACCGCCGACGATTGGGAGTATCTGGGCCTCTCCATCTCCCCGGACGTGGATACCGTCCTGTACACGCTGGCCGGCCTGGCCGGCGACGAGCGGGGCTGGGGGATCGACGGGGACACGTGGACGGCCCTCGAGATGCTGAAGCGCTACAGGCTGCCGACCTGGTTCCGGCTTGGGGACCGCGACCTGGCCACGCACCTCGCTCGAACGCAGTGGCTCCGGGAGGGGCGGAGGCCGACCGAGGTCACCGCCGCCCTGGCGTCGGCGCTGGGGGTCGTCCCGAGGGTGCTGCCGATGACCGACGCCCGCGTCGCGACCTTCGTGAGCACCCCGGCGGGGCGCCTGCCGTTCCAGGAGTACTTTGTGAGGCGGGGGGCGCGGGACCCGGTCACCGGCGTCGAGTTCGAGGGCATCGAACACGCCCGTCCGTCGCCCGAGGTGCTCGATGCCATCCGCTCCTCCGCCGTGATCATCATCGCCCCGAGCAACCCGGTGGTCAGCATCGGCCCGATCCTGGCGCTACAGGGCATGAGGGACGCGCTGAGCGCGAGCGCCGCGCTGCGGATGGCGGTGACGCCGCTGATCGGCGGAACCGCCGTGAAAGGTCCAACGGTAGAGATGCTGCGGGGACTGGGGATGCGGGCCGATTCGGCGGCGGTCGCCGCCCGGTACGGGCGGTTCATCGACGTGTTCGTTCTGGACATCCGGGACCGGGCGCTCCGGGACACGGTGGCGGCCGCCGGGCCGCCTGCGCAGCCGCCGGCCGTCGAGTGCGCCGACACCTTGATGACCGACCCTGCCGGCCGACGGCGGCTGGCCCGGGCGCTCATCGACATCGCGGCCAGACACGGCATCGAGGTGGCCGCAACAACCGCGTGAGGGTCCGCGCCATTGTCCCCCAGAAGCCGCTGCCGGACGCCAAGAGCCGGCTGGCAGGCGCGCTGTCCGGTCCGGCGCGAGCGACGCTGAGTCTGGCGCTCCTGCGAACGGTGTGCGCCACCCTGAGGGCGGTGCCGGACATCGAGGATACCATCATCATGACGCCTGATGTCGCCGTCCAGGCACAGGCGGCCGCGTGGGGAGCGCGGGCCATCCTCGACCCCTATCCTGAGCTGAACGCCGCCCTGGCCGAGGCGTTTCTGCGCCTCGCCGGCGGGTCGCACGGCATCCTCGTCGTGGCCGCCGATCTGCCGTTCCTGCGCCCCGCCGACATCATCGCGCTGCTCCGCGCCGGGCGGGCGCGCTCGCTCGCGCTCGCCCCGTCGAAGGATGGCGGGACGAACGCCATGCTGGTGCCCCCCGGCATTACCTTCCGGCCGGCCTACGGACCCGGGAGCCTGGCGGCCCACCGGCGCCGCAGCCGCGCGCTGGGCCTTGGGATCGTCGAAGTGCGGCGGCCGGGTCTCACCTTTGATGTGGATACCGAAGCAGACCTCGTCTCGGTCCGGGCGGCTACACCTCCATCAGCAGCCGGGTAAACCAGGCGAGCCGCGGGGCGATGGTGGACACCCGCACATGCTCGTGGTCGGCGTGCCCGCCGTCCCCCACCGCCCCCAGACCGTCCAGGGTCGGCACGCCGAGCGCGGCCGTGAAGTTGCCGTCGCTGCCGCCGCCGGTCCCGCCGGCCGGGAGGTCGAACCCCTCCTCCGCCGCCAGGCGCCTCGCCTTCTCGTACAGGCGGCGGGACGCCGGCGTCTCCTCCATCGGCGGGCGGTTGAGCCCACCCCGGGCGCGGACCGCGGTGCCGTCCACGAAGGCCGGCCGGCTCAAGATCCGCTCGTCGGCCCGTCGGGCCTCGTCCGCCGTCCGAACCCGGAGGTCGATCTCCGCCTCGGCATGCGCCGCCACGACGTTCGACCGGGTCCCGCCGCGCACGACGCCGACGTTGACCGTGGTGCCTTTCGCGGCGTCGTTCAACCCGTGGAGATCGATGATCTGGTGCGCCATCTCGAGCACCGCGCTGCGCCCCTGCTCCGGGTCGGCCCCGGCATGGCTCGCCACGCCTTCCACCTCGAGGCGATACATCCCCACGCCCTTCCGCCAGAGTTTCACCGCCCCCGCCGCCCCCACCGAGGGCTCGAGGACGAGAACGGACTCGGATTCGCGGGCGAGGCGCTCGATGATCGGACGGGAGGTGGGACTGCCCACCTCTTCATCGGAGTTGCCGAAGAACACGAAGGTCCGGTCGCGCAGCGCCCCCGCGTCCACCACGAGGCGCAGGCCCCACGCGGCCTGGAGATCGCCGTACTTCATGTCGAAGCTGCCGGGCCCGGTGAAGCGGTCCCCATCCACGCGGCACGGCAGGCGCGCGATCGTCCCGATCGGCCACACGGTGTCGAAGTGACCGAGGAGCAGGATCCGCCGCGCCCCGCTCCCCACCCTCGCTTCGAAGTGATCCCCCCACCCCGGCTGCGGATGCCGGATGATCTCCGCCCGCGTGTATTCTGCGAACAATCCGGCAAGGTACCCGCCGGCCCGGTCGCACGCCGCCTTGTCCACGGTCGGCGATTCGGTCTCCACAAATCTCCGGAGGTCCGTCAGGAAGGCCTCCAGGTTCCGGTCAACGGATGCGCGGACGCTGCTCGGCAAGAGACGGCCTCCCCCGGCCCGATTCGGCATAGGCCTGTTCGTTGAGCCTGCGCAGATCATCGAGGTTCGCGGCGCTCATCGAGCGCCGGCCCTCCTCCAGGTCGTGAACGATCTCCACGAGGCGCCGGTTCAGCGGGACCGGGCACCCGTGCTCCTCGGCCGCCCGGACGATCACCCCGATCTGATCGTCGACCTCCGTGCGGCGGTGGCGCACCGCGAGATCCCGCCAGACGCCGCTCTTCTGCTTGAGGGACGCCCGGTTGAAGGCCGCCAGCCGGTCGAGGCTCTGGTGGATGGCGGCCCAGTTGCGGGGCTGGGTGAACCGCATCGCGTCGGGGTCGTAGCCGTCAAACCCCTCGCTGCGCACGCCCTCGGCATCCGCGACCCGGACGACTTCCCCCGCCAGGTTGGCCAGGAGCGGCCGCGACGCCGCGTCCGCCAGCACGTCGGCGATCGTCTCGTCGACGACCGCTGTGGCGAAGAGCATCGAGCCGTACCCGAGTTTTCCCCACAGATAGCCCCAGATGTTCGCGGTGAGCGTGGTGTTCTCGAGGAAGGCCGCGCGCAAGATGCCGCCCAACTGCTCGAGCCTCGGGGTGATCTGGCCGTCCAGCTCGCCGAGATAGAGCGCCCCGCCGCCGCCGTAGAGGATGCGCCCGGGGGACTGGTAGTCCGCGCCGAAGTTGACGAACGCGCCGACGGTCCGGGCCGCCCCCACACGGGCGGCGATCACCTTCTCGTTGAGCCCGTTCTGCAACGACACGACGAAACTGTCGGGTCCCAAGAGGGGCACGAGGGGCTCGAGCGCCGCGGCGGTGTGCATCGCCTTGACCGCCAGCAGGACCGCGTCCAGCCGCCGCCCGCCCAGCGCACCGGCGAGCGCGCCGGCCGTCACCGCCCGCGCCCGCGCCGTGAAGGGGGCGCGCCCCTCGATCGCCAGGCCGTCCCGCCGGATCGCCTCCACGTGCTCGGCGACCGTGTCGACGAAGAGCACGTCGTGGCCCGCGCGGACCAGGTGCGCGCCGACCGTCCCCCCGATCGCCCCGGCGCCGACCACGGTGAAGTCCATCTGGGTCCCCCTCCTCCCCGGTGCGGCGGGCCTCCCCGCCATCGCGTCCCGGGCACGGCCCTCCGGCCACCTTCCTGAATTCGAGATCGCCGGGGGAAATACTCTCTTCCTTTCTGCGTACCCGGATGAGTTTGCGTCACCCGAGTTCGAATCTCAAGCATAACGTCGCCTGCAGTGGGGCCTCCCCAGGAGATCACCCGATGGGCCCCAGGAACAGCCGGTCGGGATCGAGTTGCCGCAGAATCCGCAGTTCGTTCTCGGCAGGAGGCGAGAGCCGGGCGGGAACCGGGGGCACCTCGAGGTCGAATCCCGTGTTGTCCCGAACCTGCTGGACCTCCACCCCGGCCTGAAGCGCATCGACCTGCATGCGCCTGGTCTCGGGGTGGAAGCGCATCAGGGCGAGATCGGTCACGACCCACGTGAGCGCGCCGAAGAGCAGCCCGGCCTGCGCGCGCGCCTCCCCGCCGGTGAGGTACCCGGGGCTCGTCACGAAGTCCACGCGCTCCACGAACCGGCGCCGCTCGTGCGTCGTGACGATGAGGATCTCCCGGCAGTGGGAGATGATGTCGCAGGCGCCGCCGCTTCCCGGGAGGCGCACCCGCGGCCGCTCCGCCGGGCCGATCACGGAGGTGTTGATGTTGCCGTAGGGATCGATCTGCGCGCCTCCGAGAAACCCGTAGTCGAAGAATCCCCGCTGGGCGTAGAGGAAGATCTCCGTGATCGACGGGAGCATCACGGCGCGGCGGCCCGCGCGCATTTCGTTGGTCGAGATGGGGAGCCGCCCGGGCTGCGCCTCCAGGCCGATGACCCCGCCTTCCACGACGATCGTCAGGTTGGGCGCGTGCGTGGCGCGCGCCAGCGCGGAGGCCAAGAGCGGCGTCCCCACCCCGGCGAAGACGATCTTGTGGTCGGCGAGGAGGCGGCTCGAGGTCACCGCGAGGAGCTCGGAGGCCGTGTATGCCATGCTACCGCGTCAGCTCGCGCGCCGCCTGCCGCGCGCGGTCGAGCCGGGACGGTCCGAACAGCGCCAGGTACGCGTCGAACGTCTCCGGGCCATACACATAGTCTTGCAGGTAGCCGCGGACGGCCTCGACGCCCTCGGAGCCCACCCGGCGCGCGTAGGCTCCGATGTGGTCGAGGTCAGCCTCGTAGAGGCCGTAGCATTCGTGCGGAAACGCGCCGTACGGCACCTCGACGACCGCGTCCACGGCGAAAAACGGGATGGCCGTGCGGTCCGCCGTCCGGCGGATCTCGTCGGTGTCGACGATCTCTTCGGTGGTCAGGATCACCGTGGAGGCGGCGGAGGCCAGGTCGGCGTCCATGTGGGGGTATCCGTCGATCTGCGCGTTGCCGAAGCGGTCCGCCCGGTGCACGTGGACCACCGCGACGTCCGGGAAGAGCGCCGGCACGAGACACAACTGCGCGCCGGTGAAGGGACAGACCATCGTCTTGGCGGCCGCCGTCTTCCGGAGGTCCGACCCGAGCATCGACAGCGTGGGCAGGAACGGCACGCCCATGGCCCCCGCCCGATACCGGAGTCCCATCGCCAGATGACTCCACTCCTCCATGCGGGCGCGCCCGCCTTCGACGAACTCCCGCAGCACCCGCGAGAGCCCCCACGGAAGGCCGATGCCCATCCAGCTCGTGACGAGCTCCTGGGTGGCCCCGGCGACCATGAACAGCTCGCCCTCGTAGCACATCAGGTTGCGCGACAGGGTCAGGCGGCCCCGCCGCTGCCGGAGGAGCTCCCGGAGCACGGCCATCGGGGTGCGCGAGTAGAGGCACCCGCCGATGGCGACATGATCGCCGTCCTTGACGAGCGCCGCCGCCTCGACGAGGGAGGTGCGTTTGTCGCGCAGCGACCGGTCCTTGGCCTCCAGGCGGCGTCTCGCGTCAACAAAGGTCAACTCGCTCACGCCGTCACCCCCGTCGTCATGCCCCGAAGGCGGGGGATGACCTCCTGGGCGATCAGGTCGAGCTGGCTCGTGCGGTAGTCGGCCGGCACGAACACGATGTGCTCGACGCCGGCCTGAATGTGGCGGGCCAGCTGTTCGGCGCACTGGTCGGGGGTCCCGCGGATGGCGCTGTCGGGTGTCGACTCGCTCCACGGGGCCACGTCGAAGTACCGGCCGATGAACTCCCGGATCCCGCGATCGGCCTCCTCGAACGTTCGGGCGACGCAGATCGGCAACTGGCTCACGTTCCGAAGCTCCGCGGGATCGCGACCCCCCTCCCGGGCCAGGTGATGGAGCCGGGCCCAGGCCTTCCGAAAGCTGTCCGGCGTATAAAAGTAGGTCAGCCAGCCGTCCCCATGCCGGACAATCCGTTTGAACACGGTATCGACGTATCCGCCGAGGAGGATCGGAGGCCGCGGCCGCTGCACCGGTCTCGGCAGCATCACCGCGCCATTGAAGGTGTAGCCGTCGACCGCGCCTTCCACCTGTGGTTCGGTCCAGAAGCGCTTGACGATGTCCAGGTTGCGCACGAAGATCTTGCCCCGCTCGGTGAACGGCACCCCGCAGGCCTCGAACTCGCGCGTGTACCAGCCCGCGGCGACGCCCAGGATGAGCCTGCCTTTCGACAGGTGATCGACGCTGGCGAGGACCTTGGCGAGGACCACCGGATTCCGCAGCGGCAGCACGCACACCCCGGTCCCGAGCCTGAGGCGGCTGGTGCGCACCGCAAGCGCCGCCAGGGTCGACAGCGCTTCCAGGAAGGGGAACGGCCGCCGGGTCCCCAGGAGGATGTGGTCCCAGACCCAGGCGGAATGAAATCCCAGGGCTTCCGCCCGGGCCGCGTACTCCATGATGCCATCGATGCTCGGCTCAGCCGGATGGGGCGTGAAATTCTCGAGCGCCACCCCGTACTGCACCTCTCGCCCTGCCATGCGCTGCACCTCCTAGACTTTCCCGCGCGCCTCGTGCTCGGGCCGGGCCGGCCGGGCTCGGACCGCGTCGAAGACCCGCTCGGACGTCATCGGCAGTTCCATGAGCCGCACGCCGACGGCGTCCTGAATCGCCGCCGCGACCGCCGCCGGCGGAGGCCCCGTGGGCGGCTCGCCGATGCCGCGCGCGCTGAACGGGCCCTTGCCTTCCCCGGACTCGACCACGAGGGCACGCACATCGGGCATGTCCATCGCCGTCGGGATGAGATAGCCGGCGAAGAACGTGGTGAGGTTGATGCCCGCCTCGACCGCCACCTCCTCCATCAGGGCCTGCCCCGCTCCCATGACGGCGCCCCCCTGGATCTGCCCCTCGACGCTCTGTGGGTTGATGGCGCGTCCGACATCGTGGCATGCCGCGAGCTTGAGCACCCTGACGGTTCCCGTCTCCGCATCGACCTCCACCTCGACGGCGTGGCACCCAAACGTGTAGTCGGGAAAGGTCCTCCCCTGTCCCGTTTCCAGGTCGATCGGGGCGGCGTGCTCTCCCTGGAACCCGGACAGGAGCGACGTGGGGATGCCCCGGCGGGCGCATTCCTTGACGACGCGGGCCAGCGCGATGGTCCGCTCGGGGGCGCCGATGACGCCGGCGTGGTTGCCGGCGAACTGCACGTCCGGCTCCGCGGCTTCGAGCAGCGAGGCCGCGACCGGGATCATCATCGCCCGGAGTTCCCCCGCGGCCTTCACGACGGCGTTCCCCGACATATAGAGCTGCCGCGTCGCGAAGGTCCCCCCGGCGAGGGGGGTGAGGGCGCTGTCCCCGATGTGGACGGCGATGCGGTCGGGGGAGACGCCGAGGACCTCGGCGGCGAGCTGCGCCAGCGAGGCGGCCTGGCCGCCTCCGAGGTCCGTGATCCCCGCGCGAATCACCAGCGCGCCATCGGCTTCGAAGCCGATCCACGCCTGGGCGCGGTCGCGGAACCAGACCGTGCGGCCGTACGGCTGCATGTTGCAGGCGATCCCCCGGCCGACGCGGCCGGACGGAGCCGAGGGCCGGCTCCGCTCGCCCAGCGCGTCCACGGCCCGCGCGGTGATGCGGGGGAGCGCGGCCTCGGTCTCGAGTGCCTCGCCCGTGGGGAGGCGGTCTCCCTTCTGGAGAAAGTTCCGGGACCGGATCTCGAGCGCGGACATGCCCAACTGCTCGGCGAGGAGATCCATCTGGGACTCGTAGGCAAAGGTGACCTGCATCGCTCCAAACCCGCGCATGGCGCTGGTAGGGACGTTGTTCGTGAACACCGCCCGGGCGTCGATCTTGACGTTGGGCACCCGGTACGGACCGCAGCCGACGACCAGGGCGGCGAACACCACCCGGGGCGAGAGGAGCGGGTACGGGCCGGCATCGGCCAGCAGGCTGATCTCCTGGGCGACGAGGCGGCCGTCCCTGGTCGCCCCAGTCTTGTAGGCCATCGTGAACGGATGGCGCTTCGGACGGGCGAGCAGGGACTCCTGACGGGTCCACATCATCCGCACCGGGCGCCGCGTCTTCCAGGCCAGCAGCGCGGCGTAGGGCTCGACGGTCATATCCTCCTTGCCCCCGAACCCTCCGCCGAGGAACGGCGCCATGACGCGCACCTTGTTGTGGGGGAGGCGGAGGATCTCCGCGATCTCCCGGAAGTGCTCGATGACCTGTGTCGCGGCGCGGATCGTGACCACCCCGTCGCCGTCGACCCAGGCCACGGCCGCCTCCGGCTCGAGCGCGGCGTGATCCACCCGCTGGGTCCGGTACGTGCGCTCCACGACGGCGTCCGCTTGGCGGAACGCGCCCTCCACGTCGCCCTGCCGTAGCTTCCAGTGGATGAGGAGATTCTCCCGGTCCGGGTGAACGCGCGGAGCGTCGGCTGCCAGCGCCGTGCCGGCATCGAACACGCCGGGGAGCGGCTCGTAGTCCACCTCGATCGCCTGGAGGGCGGCCTGGGCGAGGACCTCCGACTCCGCCGCCACGAGCGCGACGGGCTCGCCCTGGTACCGCACCCGATCGGCGGCCAGCACGGGGGTGGCAAACGAGGAGAGGCCGAGGCCGGTCGGATCCTCGTGCAGCGCGTTTTGGGGGACATCGTCCGCCGTCAGCACGGCCGCCACCCCCGGGAGGGCGCGGGCCTTCTCCACGGAGATGCGCCGGATCCGGGCGGATGGATAGACGGCCCGGAGAATGCGCCCGGCCAGCATCCCCGGGAGGCGCCAGTCGGCGGCGTAGAGCGTGGTCCCCTGAACCTTGTCGGCGACGTCAAAGCGCGGCAGGGGCCGGCCGACGATGCGGAAGGGAGCGGGGGGTTCGGCGGGCCGCGCCATCGTTACGCCGGTTCCCCGCGCGCGTCCGTGCCCGATCCCGCGCAGGCCTCGATCGCGTCGACAATCCGCGTATAGCCCGTGCACCGGCACAGGTTTCCCGCGATCGCGGACCGGATCTCGTCCCGGGTCGGACGGGGGTGATCGGCGAGAAAGGCGTGCGCGACGAGCAGCATGCCGGGGGTGCAGAAGCCGCATTGAGCCGCTTCGTGCGCCACGAAGGCCCCCTGCAGAGGGTGGAGGCGGCCCTCCGCCCCCAACCCCTTGACCGTCGTCACCGCGCGGCCGGCCGCCTGAACGGCGAGCAGCAGGCAGGCATTGATGGGCGCCCCGTCGAGGAGGACCGTGCAGGTCCCGCACACGCCCTCGCCGCAGCCGTACTTCACCTCGGTCGCCCCGAGCGTATCCCGGAGGACGGCGAGCAGCGTCTCGTGGGGCGCGGCCCACACGTCGACCGGGGATCCGTTGAGGGCGAAGCGCACCCGGACGCGCGCCGCCGCGTCTGCGGCCGCGGTCTCCATCACTCCCGCATCACGCGGCCCTGCCGGGCCCGGGGACCGCCCGTGCCCTCGCCTGCGCCAGCGCGCGGTAGGCCATCACCCGGGCCATCGCCCGCCGGTACGCGGCCGTGGCATGGACATCGGATTCCGGAGCGACCTCACCGGGAACGGCATCGGCGGCCTCCGCGAGACGGCGATCGGTGAGGGGGCCGCCGGCCAGCAGGGCCTCCGCCCGCCGCATCACGAGCGGGTGCGGGCCGACGCCGCCGAGCGCCAGCGATGCGTGCCGGCAGGCGCCCGCCCCGTCGGTGGTGAGGACGGCGCAGGCCGCGACGATCGCGAAATCTCCCGCGCGCCGCACCAGTTCGGCCAGGCCGTACCCGGTGCCCGGGGCGAACGGCGGAATCCGCACGCCGGTCACCAGTTCACCGGGCGCGAGGTCGGTGAGCAGATACCCCCGGAAGAACTGCGCGGCGGACACCTCGCGCGCCCCCTCGAGGCGGCGGATCTCCAGCGTCGCCCCCAGCGCCACGGCGACGAGGGGAAGTTCGGCCGCGGGATCGGCGTGCGCCAGGCTGCCCCCGAGCGTTCCGCGGTGGCGCACCCGGATGTTGCCGATCAGCGACGCGGCCTCGGCGAGGGCCGGGCAGCGCCGCCGGATGAGGGGCGACGTTTCGAGGGTGCGGTGGCGCACCAGCGCGCCGAGCCGGAGGCCGCCGCCGTCCTCGGTCACCGTCTCGAGGCCGGGCAGGTCGTTCACATCGACGAGGGCGCCCGGCTGCGCCAGACCGAGGTTCATCATCGGGAGCAGGCTCTGCCCTCCGGCCAGGATCTTCGCCTCCGGGAGGCGCGCCAGCAGCGCCAGCGTCTCCTCGATGGTCGCCGGCGCGTGATAGGCAAACGGGGACGGATACACGACGCGGTGCGGGGCGGATCAGTCGATGACCGCGAGGCGCCGGCCGGCCAGCCTGCGCACATCCGCAGGCCGGGGGCCCCGGTCCCGCGCCGCGGCCGGCGTCGCCGCCCGCTCGCGGGCGGATTCTCCGCCGACCTCGGTCGAGAGATAGCGCAGGCCGTTGTCGTTGATCACCGTGACGATCGTCCCCAGCCGGGGATAGGCGCGGGCCACTTTGACGCAGGCGGCGACGTTGCACCCCGAGGAGATCCCGCAGAAGATCCCCTCCTCCCGCGCCAGACGCCGCGCCATGGCGATCGCCTCACCGGAGGCGACCGTGACCACGCCGTCCACCCATCGGAGATCCAGGATGTCGGGGATGAACCCGTCCCCGATCCCCTCGATCTCGTGCGAGCCCCATCCCCCTCCCGACAGGATCGGGCACTCGGCCGGCTCCACCGCGAAGCTCAGCACCTCCCCCCTCCGCTCCTTGAGGTAGGCGCTCACCCCGGTCAGCGTCCCCCCGGTCCCCACCGCGGCCACGAACGCCTCCACGCGCCCTCCGGTCTGCTCCCAGATCTCGGGACCGGTGGACTGCCGGTGGGCGCGGACATTGTCCTGATTCGAGAACTGCCCCACCTCCCAGATCGCCTCTCCCCGCTGGGCTTTGATCTGCCGGACCTTGTCGAGCACGAGATCGACATCGCTCTCGCTTCCGGGCGTCAGCACCAGCTCTGCCCCGTACGCCTGGATCACCTTCTGCCGCTCCCGGCTCATGCCCTCGGGCATGACGATGATGACCCGGTATCCCTTCGCGGCGCCGACCATCGCCGTCGCAATCCCGGTGTTGCCGGTCGTCCCCTCGATGAGGGTCATGCCGGGACGCAGCTCGCCGCGGCGCTCCGCCTCCGCGATCATGAAGGGCAGGATGCGGTCCTTGAGGCTGCCGCTGGGACCATAGTACTCGAGCTTGGCGTACACCGCGGCCGGAATGTCTCCGATCACGCGGCGGATGCGCACGAGCGGCGTGAGGCCCGCCGTGTCCAGGATGCTCTCCGCGGCCTTCCGTCGCCGTTCCCAATCCATGGCGCTCTCCCTCTGGTCCGAGCCGGGTCAAGGCCTGTGTGCGACGGCCTACTGTCGCGGCGCGCCCTTCCCCGTCGGCTCAACCTCGTACACGACCACCTCCAGCGTCGTGGGGTTCCAGCCGTTGCAGGGATTCCGCTCCTGAGGACAGTTGGAGATCGCAATCAGCAGGTCGATGTTGGCGCGCAGGTCGAGGTAATCGCCCGGCTTCGATTTCGGCTCCTGGATCCCGGTGGCGCCGCCGGTGGAGATCGGGGTGTTCATGAAGATGTTGAAGGAGTACGGGATCTCCGCGAGCGGGATGCCGTAGGGCCGCAGCGCCCGCTCGAAGTTGCTCCGGCAGTTGGGCGTCCCGCGGACCCCGTAGCGGAACGCGTTGGTGTACTCGCTGCAGGACCCGCTGATCAGATCGTGCACGCCGCAGGTATCCGCCGTGATGGTCATGAGCCGCGTGGCTTTCGTCGAGTACAGATGATGGCCGGTCGTGAGAAACAGCGTGCCGTTCAGCAGCTGCGTGTTCTCGGGGGAGAGCTTGTCGACGAAATCGCGCAGGTGGAAGCAGATGAAATCCGCCACCTGCTTGCCCTCGAGGTCGACGACCCGGCACACCTGCCCCGCCCGCACCGTGAAGGCCGTGCCTCCGCGCGGCGGGATGATCTCGTCGAAGGCAATCAATGAGCGCGTGATCCCAGGGTGTTCCATGCCCCCCTCCCCTCGCCGGGCGCGGCGCGGCCGGCTTCCGGTCGGCTTCTGTCCAAGGACCGAACAGGTGATCGGTGCGGCCGGCTGAGCTCCGCTCCCTACTTCTCTTCGCCTTCTGTAGATGAATGCCGCGTTCCTGCGCTCGCCGCCTGATTCCACCGGTCATGCGATGGGACGTCGTTCGTTCGAATCAGTGGAGCGGAGAGGGATTTCCCCTTAAGGAGGAAGGAGGAGTCACCCTACCGCGGAGAAGGCGTGGGCTACGCGCCGGTTGTTCGACGAAACTCTGTTAGGCCGGCGGGGGGAGGGAATTCAGCATGCGAAGGAGTCTGGCTTGTCTTGCGATGCTGGCGCTGCTCGTGCCCGCGGCGGCGCTCGGCGTGGGCGCCCAGGGTGCGCCGATCAAGATCGGGGTTCCCGTGCCGCTCTCCGGCGGCAACGCCAAGATGGGCGACGACATTGCGAAGGCGGCGACGCTCGCCGCCGAAGAGTGGACCGCCCGGGGCGGCGTGCTCGGGCGCAAGATCGAGATCGTGTCGTTCGACGACGCGTGCGATGCGCAGCAGAGCGTGACCGCGGCGCACAAGCTGCTCGACGCCGGCGTGGTTGCCGTCGCCGGCGGCTACTGCTCCTCGGCCGCGATTCCCGCGAGCGCGGTCTACCACGACGCGGGGGTCGCGTTCGTAGCCGACGCGTCCAGCAATCCCAAGCTCACCGATCAGGGCTTCGAGAACGTCTTCCGGGTGATCGGCCGGGACGACCAGCAGGGCCCCTACGCCGCCGGGTTCATGATGAAGACGCTCAAAGCCAAGAAGATCGCGATCATCCACGACAACACGGCGTACGCCAAGGGGCTGGCCGACGCCACCAAGGCGGCGATCGAGGGGCAATCCGGCGTGCAGGTGGTCTTCTTCGACGCCGTCACCCCGGGGGAGAAAGATTTCTCGGCGATCCTGACCAAGGTGAAGAGCCTGGCTCCCGCGGTGACGTACTACACGGGCTACTATCCCGAAGGCGGCCTGATCGCCAAGCAGTTCAAGGAGCTGGGCGTCCCCGGGAAGTTCATGGCCGGCGACGCGAACAACGATCCGACGTTCATCAGCGAGGCGGGGAACGCGTCGGAAGGGGTGTTTGTCACGTCGACGCCGCTCCCGCAGGATCAGTCGACGGCCAAGTCGTTCATCGACCGGTACAAGAAGCGGTGGAATCAGGACCCCGGCCCCTACTCCGCGCTGGAGTACGACGCCGTCAGCGTCGTGCTCGATGCGATCAAGCGGACCGGCTCCGCCGACCGGGGCAAGATTGTGAAGGCGATCGCGGCGACCAAGGCCTACATGGGCGCGACCGGCACGATCAACTTCGATATGAAGGGTGACCGGAAAAGCGTCCTCTACATCACGTACATCATCAAGGGCGGCAAGTTCGTGACCTACGGCATGTCGTAACGGCTGCGGATCCGCCCGGGGCCGTCCCTCGCGGGGCGGCCCCGGAACGCTTTTCCCTCAGCACATGGACATCGCGCTGCAGCAGCTGGTCAACGGCCTGACGGTGGGGGCGTTCTACGCGCTGATCGCCCTCGGCTACACGATGGTGTACGGCATCATCCGGCTGATCAACTTTGCCCACGGGGACGTCTACGCGGCCGGCGCGTTCCTGGGGCTCTCGTTGTACGCGCTGCTCGCCGTGCTGGGCATCCAGAACCCGGTGCTGACAACGCTGCTGGCGCTGGTGGTGTCCATGGGATGCACCGGCCTGCTCGGGGTGCTGCTCTACCGGATTGCCTACCGCCCCCTGCTGCACGCCCGGCTCTCCATCCTCATCTCGGCCATCGGCGGGTCCCTGACCCTGGAGTACGGCCTCTTCCTGATCTACAGCCCGTCCTTCCTCGTCTATCCCCACCTGTTCGGCCGCGCCGGGCCGGCGCTCGGCAACGTCGCGGTCTCCTGGCTGCAGGTCGTCATCTTCGTGTCCAGCCTCGTGCTGATGGCGGCCCTCTACGTGCTCGTCCACCGCACGAAGATCGGCATGGCCATGCGGGCCCTGGCGATCAACCAGGACGCCGCGAGGCTGATGGGCATCGACGTCAACCGCGTGATCGCCTCGACCTTTTTCCTCGGGTCGACGCTGGCCGCGTTCGCCGGGGTCATGACCGGCCTGTATTACTCGCAGATTTCCTTTCTGATGGGGTTTCTCGTCGGCCTCAAGGCGTTCACCGCGGCCGTTCTCGGCGGGATCGGCAACATCCCGGGCGCCGTCCTCGGCGGCTTCCTCCTCGGCATCCTGGAGAGCCTGGCCGCCGGCTACTTCTCCAGCCGCTGGAAGGACGTGGTCGCCTTCGTGATCCTGATCGTCATCCTCGTCGCGCGGCCGCGCGGACTCCTCGGCGAGCGCGTGGTCGAGCGCATGTGAAGGCGCCCGCCACCCAGCCCCACCCGCTCCACCGCATCGCGCCGATCGCCGCGGTGGTGCTGCTGGCGATCGGGCTGCCCATCTTCGGGACCCCGTATCTCATCGACGTCGGCACGCTCGTCCTGGTGTACATCATGCTGGGCCTGGGCCTCAACGTGGTGGTCGGGTACGCGGGGCTCCTCGACCTCGGCTACGCGGCCTTCTTCGCGATCGGCGCCTACACGACGGCCATCCTGATGGTGCGCTACCACGTCGCCTTCTGGCTGACCCTGCCGGCGGCCGGGATCCTCACCGCGGTCTCCGGCGTCGTCATCGGCACGCCGACGCTGCGGATGCGCAGCGACTACCTGGCGATCGTCACGCTGGGATTCGGCGAGATCGTCCGGATCGCGGCCACGAACTTCACGTTCACCGGGGGGCCGGAGGGGGTCTACGGGATCCCCCACGCGACGATCGGCCGCCTGGTGCTGCGCTCTCCGCAGGCCATGTACTGGCTCGGGATGGCGTTCGCCCTCGTCGTCCTCGTGGGCAGCTATAACCTCGCCCGGTCGCGTCTGGGGCGGGCCTGGCTCGCGATCCGTGAGGACGAGGCGGCGGCGCAGGCGGCCGGCATCTACCCTGTCTATTACAAGCTGCTGGCCTATGTGCTCGGCGCGGTCTTCGCCGGCGCGGCGGGCTCGTTCTTCGCCGTGAAGCTCACCGCGATCAACCCGTCGAGCTTCACGTTCATCCAGTCCGTCACCATCCTGATGGTCATCATCCTGGGAGGCATGGGCAGCCTGCCCGGGGTGATCCTGGGGGCCGCGGTGATCATCATTCTGCCCGAGGCGCTGCGGGCGTTCGACCGCGTTCGGATGCTGGCATTCGGGGTCGGCCTCATCGTCCTGATGCTCCTGCGCCCCCAGGGACTGTGGCCGAGCCGGATCGGGCAGATCGTCAAGCGGACGGTCGCGCTCTCGGAGGCGAGGGCCGCGGCAGAGATCGCCCCCGGCGTCGCTCCGACGCCCGAGTAGCGCGGACCCCAACACAGCCATGGCCGCCGCTTCCGCCGCCCCCCACGTCCAGACCGGCGCCGTCCTCGGGGTCGAGGGCCTCACCGTGCGCTTCGGCGGTCTGGTCGCCGTGGCCGACGTGTCGTTCACCGTCCGGCCGCGGGAGATCCTCAGCATCATCGGCCCCAACGGGGCGGGGAAGACGACGGTCTTCAACTGCATCACCGGGTTTCTGCGCCCCACGGCCGGCCGCATCACCCTGGACGGCGCGGCCATCACGGGCCTCCGTCCCGACCTCATCGTGAAGCGGCGGATCGCCCGCACCTTTCAGATGATCCGCCTGTTCCCCGACCTCGACGTGGACGAAAACGTGATGATCGGCCTCCACGGCAGGACGCGGGCGGGAACGCTCGACTCCCTCCTGCACACGCCGCTGCACCGGCGGGAGGAGGCCTGGGCGCGCGACGAGACCTACCGGTGGCTGGCGTTTGTCGGATTGGAAGCGCGCGCGCGCTCCCGGGCGCGGGAGCTGGCCTACGGGGACCAGCGGCGTCTGGAGATCGCCCGGGCGCTGGCCACCGCCCCCCGGCTCCTCATCCTCGACGAGCCGGCGAGCGGGATGAATCCGGCCGAGAAGGCCGGGCTCGTGCAGCTCGTCGGCCGGATCCGGGACTCGGGGATCACGGTCCTCTTCATCGAACACGACATGAGCGTCGTCATGGGGATCAGCGACCGCATCATCGTCCTGGATTACGGGGTCCGGATCGCCGAGGGGGTCCCGGACGCGATCCAGCGGGACCCGCGGGTGATCGAGGCCTACCTCGGCCGGGAGGACGCGGAGTGAGCCTGCTCGAGGTGCGGGACCTCGTCACCGCCTACGGGAGCATCGAAGCGCTGCACGGCGTCTCCTTCCGCGTGGAGGAGGGCGAGATCGTCGCCCTCCTCGGCGCGAACGGGGCCGGGAAGACGACGGCGCTGCGGACGATCTCCGGGCTGCTGCGCCCGCGATCCGGGGAAGTCCGGTTCGCCGGCGAGCGGATCGACGCCCGCCCGGCGCACGAGATCGTCCGCCTGGGGCTGACGCAGGTGCCCGAAGGGCGATGGATCTTCACCCTCATGACGGTCGACGAGAACCTGCGGCTCGGGGCGTACGCGGAGCCGCGCGTGCCGCAGGCGGCCCTGGATCGCGTCTTCGCGCTCTTCCCCCGGCTGGCGGAACGCCGGGCTCAAGTCGCCGGGACCCTCTCGGGCGGCGAGCAGCAGATGCTGGCGATGGCGCGGGCGCTGATGGCCAGGCCGCGGCTGCTCCTGCTCGACGAACCGTCGATGGGGCTGGCGCCCGTCCTCGTCCGCGCGATCTTCCACACGGTCGCCGAAATCAACCGGGAGGGGACGACGATCCTGCTCGTCGAGCAGAATGCCAGCGCCGCGCTGCGTCTGGCCCGCCGCGCCTACGTGCTCGAGAACGGCCGCATCGCGCTGGAAGGGCCGGGCCCCGACCTGGCGCGAAACGAGGCGGTGAGACAGGCATATCTCGGGGTGGGGGCGCGCCCAAAGGCGCCCCACCGCTCCCCAGGAGGTGTGGCATGACAGAACCGCGCGCGCTCTACGACCGCGGTCCCGGGACGCCGCTCGACGTGGACCGCGAGTTCTACGGCCGGCTCGCCCGCGAGGTGGAGAGCCGGACGCCCCGCGAGCGATTCGTGGTGCCGATCCGCTCCGGCAGAGCCTGGACCGTCCCCGCCGGCCACCTCTGCCGCATCGTGGT
>VBAK01000066.1 GCA_005882275.1 Candidatus Segetimicrobium genomatis | reverse complement strand
CGTCAAGATCGCCACGGTCTCCGGCCGGGGCCTGAGCGAGACGGCCGCCTTCAGCATGGCGCTCGCGTACTCGTCCGCGGGACTGAGGACGCCGAAGATGTACTTGTACCCCTGCCGGAAGATCCTCCGGGCGGCCCCGTTCGATTCCACCAGCGGGATCTTGTACCTCTCCGCGATCGCGGCGTCCGCGAAGGTGGCGGGGCTCCCGTACGGCCCCAACAGGAAGCGCACGTGATCCTGGCTGATGAGCTTATCCGTGAGCTCCGCGGAGATCTGGGGCTTGCTCTGGTCGTCGTAGTAGAGGATCTGGGCCCTGTAGGCGGTGCCGCCGACCTTGATGCCGCCGCGCGTGTTCACGGTCTCCACCCACAGGTCGTAGCCCTGCTTGGTCAGGGCGCCTTCCCGGGCGTCGGCGCCGGTGGCCGCCAGCGGGGCCCCGATTTTCAGGACCTCCTGTCCGCCCGCCGGGCCTCCCGCGCCCCAGGCGAGCGTTCCCAGGACAATCAGGGCCGTCAGCGCACCAGCCAAGCGACGATATCTGCCCACTGGACATCCCTCCTCATGAACCACGGATTCCGAGGCCCAGCCCCATCCTCTTCACTGCGCCGTCCGGCTCTCCCCGCTGCCGCTTAGAGCTTGTGCGTCCTGACCCACTCGATCTGCGCGGTGTGGTGGCGGGCGTGCCAGGCGTAATAGGCGAGGGCGCGCCACAGGGGCACGGCCTCCTGATGCTCCGGATGGTAGAACGACCGCTCAAGCGCGGCGGGCGCAAGCGACCGCAGCAGGAAGGCCCACCGGGCGTGCAGCGATTCCAGGAGCGCGATCGACGGGGCGACGGCCGCGCGCTGCGCGTCGGCGAGGAGCGACCACCGGCTCTCGTCGTAGGGCTTGATCGTCGGCCGCTCTTCTGTAAGCGCCAGCTTGAAGCGCACGTAGCTGTTCAGATGGCTGTCCGCCACATGGTGGACGATCTGGCGGATCGTCCAGTTCCGGTATGTGGTGTCGAGCTGCGGGTCCGAGAGGCCCGACACCGCCTCCCGCAGCCGCGCCGGCGCGCGCTCGATCTCGTCCATCCACGCCTGGCGCCGGCGGTCGTCGTACCCGTCTCCGGCGGCGAACGGCCCGGCTGGGTACGGCGGCGGCTCCGGCGAAGCCCCGGTTGTCATCTCACCCCCCAATGACTCGTTCTTCCTATAATATACCGATCTGGCCGGAAATGTGACTCACGTAAACGGGGGCTGATCCGGATGTCCCTGCGGATTGTGCCCGAGGCGAAGCGGAGTTGGTGGCAGCGCTAAGCGTTAGCCCGGACGCGGTGGCGGGCGAAGCCGAGACCGAGCAGGCCCGTCGCAAGCAGGACCAGGCTGGTTGGTTCCGGCACCGGGTTGGGCAGGCTGTGGTCGTGCGGAGACAGGTTGGCCTCGTCGAGCGTGATCGCATCGGCGCCGAAGACCCCACCGAGGAGATAATCTACTCCGTCGTTGGTCCCTGTGCCGATCAAGGTGCGCCCCCTGAAGTCCGGCAGCGCGAATGTCGTTGCTCCATTGCCGCCATATTGGGTTCCCAGGAGGGAAAACAGCGCCTGGTTCTGGTCGATCCGCAGCAGCTGTCCGTTCGCGAGTGCCCATCCGCTCGGTGCGAAACCGCCGGCGAACTGGACGATCTGGCCGAGTGTCGGGGTGGACGGATCGAAGCCGGCCCCGCTCCCATGGCCGGGAAAAATGCCGGTCACGGCGATCAGATAGGTCACGGCCAGCGAAGGCTGGTCGTTGTTCACCGGTAGACCCCCGCCGGTAATCCCCGTCACGCCGCCGCCTGGCAGGGTATGGTCGTGCGGCGGCAGTTGGGGAGCCGTGAGCGCCGTGGATTCCTCCCCGAATGTCAATCCCAGAGGATGCGCGCCATCAGCACCGACCGCCACCCGCCCCTGCAGGTCCGGCAGTGCGAATGTCGTTATTCCATTGCCGCCATAGGTGGTTCCGAGAATGGAGAACAGGGCCGGGTTCGAGGTGATCGGCAGCAGCTGGCCGTCCGCGGGCTCCCACCCATGAGGAGCAAAGTTGCCTGCGAAGGTCGCGATCTGACCGATGAATGCCGCACTCCCCGCGCCGCCGCCTTGTGACGGGAAGATACCCGCGGTGGCGATGAGGGGTTGGAGTGTCAGCGATGGTTGCTCGTTGCTGAAGGGCAGGCCTCCGCCGGTCGTCCCCGTGACCCCGCCCCCGGGCAGTGTGTGATCGTGCGGAGGAATCTGCGCCGTGGTGAGGCTGACCACAGGGGTTCCGGTCCCCAGGCCGAGGACTGACTCCGCACTGACTCCCGTTGTTGCGGTGCCTTGAAAGTTGGGCAGCGCGAAGGTGGTCTGTCCATTGCCGCCATACGTGGTGCCGAGAAGGCTAAAGAGCGCCGTGTTTTGACTTATGGATTGCAGCTGTCCTTGCGCGGCAAGACTGGTGCCCGGCGCGAAATTGCCCGCGAAATCATAGATAAATCCCAACGTGTCGCCTGAGGGGAAGCCGACGTCCCTGCTCGGGTAAACGCCGGAAAAGGGCGTGACCTCGGTCACGACAAGAGAAGGCTGCATGTTGTCGAAGGGTTGGCCGCCGCCGGTCAATCCTGTCACGGCCGCGAGGGCCGTCGTGGAGGCGGACGCGATCACCAGTGCCGTGACAGCAGGCAAAAGCGTTTTCATGACCTGTTCTCCCCACCCGAAGCTCCAATTATGAAGTATGGGAGAATTTCCCGCTCGGGGCGATCCTTCCGACGAACGATTCGAGCCTTATCAAACGATTCGCGCCCGCGTGAGGCCCCCGGCGCCCCTGTTGCCGCCGGTCCATCTAGCCGTACAGTTCACAGGGTCCGGATCACATCGATGACACGCCGGCCGGTTGGGGCAAACACACGATCGGTGCGGACTGCCCGCCGCGTCATGCGTATCTGCCGCCCTTACCACGCTCTCCCGACGCGCCCGGGCGGGTTGCGCGAACTGCGCGCCTGCCCCGAGTGCGGCGCGAGCCCGGCGAGCCCATGCAAGCACGGGATTCCGGCCGGCCGCAACAAACCCTTGCTTCGCCGCGAGGCGGCTCGCTATAATGCACTCGCACGATGCTCTCGACGCCGGCCCAGATACCGCAGCCTCAACCCACCAGATCAGACACCAGATTAAAAAATAGGAGGCGAAAATGAATCCAGTCGTCCATTTTGAACTGCCCGCGGAAGACAGGAAGCGCCTGTCCAATTTCTACACACGTGCATTCGGCTGGCAGACCAAACAGTTGGGCCCCGAAATGGGCGAGTACGTTGTGGTGACGACAACCGAATCCGACGAAAACGGTCCGAAGAAGCCCGGCATGATCAACGGAGGGTTTTTCAAGAAGACGAAATCGACACAGTACCCTTCGGTGGTTATTGCGGTAGATGATATTCGGGCGCATATGAAGAAGGTTGCAGAGGCGGGCGGAAAAGTGATTGGCGGTCAAAAGACTGGCGAACCGGACGAGATCCCCGGCGTGGGGTTATACGTGGCGTTTGTCGACCCGGAAGGCAACAGGATGAGTATGCTGCAGCCAGCTCCGAGAATGAGTGTCCGACCGGGCAGATGATTTCGGCCGGAGCCAAGAATAGCAAGGGATAGGTTTTGATGAAGGCGCCGTCCGCCGCAGGACCGGCGGCCGGCGCCCGACCTTCTGGGGCGGCGCGAGAGGAAAGGGGGACGGACGGTGAAGCGGGCGGTCAAGGTGACGGTGAACGGGAAGGCCTACGCGAACGAAGTCGAACCGCGGCTCCTGCTCGTGCATTACATCCGGGACGTGCTGGGGCTGACCGGCACCCATGTCGGCTGCGACACCAGCAACTGCGGGGCGTGTACGATCCTCCTGAACGGCAGGGCCGTCAAGTCCTGCACGCTGCTGGCGGTTCAGGCCGACGGCGTCTCGATCCAGACCGTCGAAGGCCTGGCGACGGACGGCAAGCTCCACCCGATCCAGGAAGGGTTTTGGGAGGAACACGGGCTGCAGTGCGGCTTCTGCACGCCCGGGATGATGCTGACCGCCGTCGACCTGCTCCAGCGCACGCCCGATCCCACGGAAGAGCAGATCCGGATGGGGATCGAAGGCAACCTGTGCCGGTGCACCGGCTACCAGCACATCGTGAACTCCATCCAGCACGCGGCCCGCAAGATGCGCGGCGCCCCCGGACGGGCCGCGCCGCGGTGAGGGGAGGGGGGAGCCCATGGCCGTCAGCAAGCTGTTCGGGGCGAAGATCAAGCGGCGTGAAGATCCCCGGTTGATCACGGGGCGGGCCACCTACACCGACGATCTGCAAATCTCCGGGCTCGCGTACGCGGAGATCGTCCGCAGCCCGCATGCCCACGCCAGGATCAAGCGCATCGACGTCGAGGCGGCGCGGCGGCAGCCGGGAGTGGTGGCCGTTTTCACCGGCAAAGACCTCCAGGGGGTCATCAACCCCATCCCGACCGCGTGGCTCATCCCCAACGCCGACCTCAAGACCCCGCCCCATCCGGCGCTGGCCGTGGACACCGTCCGCTATGTGGGCGATGGGGTCGCCGTCGTGGTCGCGGAGGACCGGTACACGGCGCGCGACGCCGCCGCACAGGTCCGGGTCGACTACGAGGCCCTGCCGGCGGTGGTCGATCAGCGGCAGGCGATGGCCGCGGGCGCTCCCCTGCTGCACGCCGACGTCCCCAACAACCTGGCCTTCAAGTGGGCCCTCGGCAACGGCGAGGCGACGGCCGCGGCGTTCAAGGAAGCCGCGCGCGACGGCGTCGTGATCGCGCAGCGCTTCATCAATCAGCGGCTGATCCCCAACGCGATGGAGACCCGATCGGTCGTCGCCCGGTACAACAGCGGCTCCGGCGACCTCACCGTCTGGTACACGACGCAGAACCCCCACATCGCCCGGTTCCTGATGTCCGTGGTGACGGGGCTGCCCGAGCACAAGATCCGGATCGTGGCGCCCGAGGTGGGCGGGGGATTCGGGAGCAAGATCCCGTTCTACGCCGACGAGGCCATCGTCGTGTTCTGCGCGCGGAAGACCGGGCGGCCGGTGAAGTGGACCGAGGACCGCCGGGAGAACTACCTGACCACGATCCACGGGCGCGACCACATCACGGATCTCGAGGTGGCGGCGCGCCGCGACGGCACGATCACGGCCCTGCGCGGGAAGACCTGGGCCAACCTCGGCGCCTACCTCTCTACCGCCGGGCCGGGGATCCCGACGATCCTCCACGGCCTGATGCTGACGGGCTGCTATACGATCCCCAACCTCGACTACGTGGTCTACGGCGTGTTCACCAACACCACCCCCGTCGATGCGTATCGTGGGGCGGGGCGGCCGGAGGCGACGTACCTCATCGAACGGATCGTCGACCTGGTGGCGGCGAAACTCAAATTGGATCCCGCCGACGTTCGCCGCAAGAACTTCATCCCGCCCGACAAGTTTCCGTACACGTCCGCCGAGGGGCTGGCCTACGACAGCGGGAACTACGGCCCGGCCCTCGACAAGGCGCTCGCCGCGGTGGACTACCGGCGCCTCCGTGAGGAGCAGAAGCGCGGCCCGCGCAACGGCAGGCATCTCGGCATCGGGCTCAGCACTTACGTGGAGATCTGCGGGCTGGGGCCGTCGTCCGTGGTCGGCTCGACCGGCTTCCAGGGCGGGCTGTGGGAGAGCGCCGTGGTGCGGCTGCACCCGACCGCCAAAGCGACCGTCTTCACCGGGACGTCGCCGCACGGGCAGGGCGAGGAGACCACGTTCGCCCAGGTCGTGGCCGACGAACTGGGGCTGCCCATCGACGATATCGAGGTCGTGCACGGCGACACGGCGGCCGTGCCGATGGGGTGGGGGACCTACGGCAGCCGCACGACCGTGGTCGGCGGCGCCGCGATCGTGCTGGCCGCCCGCCGGGTGCGGGAGAAGGCCACGAAGATCGCCGCCCACCTGCTCGAGGCCGCGGAGAAGGATATCGTGTTCGACCAGGGCCGGTTCTCCGTCCGCGGCAGCCCGGACAAGGCCAAGACCATCCAGGAGGTCACGCTGCAGGCGTACCTGGCGTGGAACCTCCCGCCGGGGATCGAGCCGGCGCTGGAGGCCTCCGCGTTCTACGATCCCACCAACTTCACGTTCCCCTTCGGCTCGCACGTCGCCGTCGTGGAGGTGGACGCGGAGACAGGGCAGGTGGCGCTCAAGCGGTACGTCGCCGTCGACGACTGCGGCCGGGTCATCAACCCCCTGATCGTCGACGGTCAGGTGCACGGGGGGCTGGTGCAGGGCATCGCGCAGGCGCTCTACGAGGCCGCGGCCTACGGTCCCAACGGGCAGCTGATCACCGCCACCATGGCGGACTATGCCGTGCCCAAGGCGCATATGTTTCCCACCTTCGAGACCGGGCGGACGGAAACGCCGTCTCCCCACAATCCGCTCGGGGTCAAGGGGGTGGGCGAGACCGGCACGATCGCCAGCACGCCGGCCGTGGTCAACGCGGTGGTGGACGCCCTGCAGTCTTACGGCATCACGCACCTCGACATGCCGCTGACGCCGGAGCGAATCTGGAATGCCATTCACGAGCGCCGGGAGGTGAAGGCACGATGATTCCTGCAGCGTTTGAGTATTTTTCACCCCAGTCGGTCAAAGAAGCGATCGGCCTGCTGGAGAAGCATGGGGACGACGCCAAGATCCTCGCCGGCGGGCACAGCCTGCTGCCCATCATGAAGCTCAGGCTCGCGCAGCCCAAGGTCATCGTGGACATCGGCCGGATCAGCGGGCTGAGCGGGATCAAGGCGGACGGGCAGAAGGTCGCCATCGGCGCGCTCGCCACCCACGATGCGATCGAGCGCGACGCCGTGCTCAAAGAGAAATGCCCGCTGCTCGCCGAAACCGCGGCGGTCATCGGCGACATGCAGGTGCGGAACCGCGGAACGATCGGGGGCAGCGCGGCGCACGCCGACCCCGCCGCGGACTATCCCGCGGCGCTGCTCGCGCTGGGCGCGGAGATCGTGGCGACGGGTCCCAAGGGCACCCGGACGATCCCGGCGGGCGAGTTCTTCGTCGAGATGCTCACCACGGCGTTGAAGCCCACGGAGATCATTACCGAGCTGCGCGTCCCGGTGCTGGCCCGCGGCACCGGCGCCGCCTACCAGAAACATCCCCACCCGGCCAGCGGGTACGCCGTGGTGGGTGTCGCGGCGGTGGTGACCCTGAGCGGCGGGAAGTGCAAGAGCGCGGCCATCGGCGTCACCGGCGTGGCCGGGAAACCCTACCGGGCCACGGCGGTCGAGAAGGCGCTCACCGGGCAGTCGCTGGACGAAGCGACCGTGGCGAAGGCCGCCGCCCATGCGGCGGAGGGGGTCGACCCACAGGGGGACCTCTACGCGTCGGGGCAATTCCGCGCGCATCTCGCCTCGGTGTACACGAAGCGGGCGGTGCTGCTCGCGGCGTCGCGCGCCAAGTAACGCAGCGCCCAAGGAATCTCCGCGGAGGCCCGGGACAAGTGCCCGGGCCTTCGGCGTTGCCGGCGATCCTGACTGATCAGCAGGCTTGAGGCCGCGATGGTCTACGCTTGCTCGGGCGTGGGCATGTTCAGGTTCAGAGCGATGACAGACCACACTTCACACTTTCCGGCCTCCGGCACGATCGGCAGGGCCCTGCTGCTCGGGGTCGCGATCGCCCTCGCGACTCCCCACGGCGATGTGGCCTTGGGTCAGAGCAGCCCCGGGAGCCCGGCGGGGACACCCTCGTTCATCGCGATCGACCTCCTCCCCCGCGGGTTTACCGATTCCGGAGCGTACGGCATCTTCGGCGGACAGCAGGTGGGGGACGGTTCCGGACAGGCCACCTGGGGCCACACGCACGCGCTCTTGTGGCGCGGCCACGCGGCCGGCGTGGTGGATCTCACCCCAAACTGGTTTGTGGATGCTCAAACGGTCGGCATCTCCGGCGGGCAGCAGGTGGGGTGGGGCTCCGGCCTGGCCACCTGGGGTCATGATCACGCCCTGTTGTGGAGCGGCAGCGCGGAGAGCGCTGTGGACCTGCACCCCGGCGCGTTTGCCAACAGCGCCGCCGTCGGCATCTCCGGCGGGCAGCAGGTGGGATGGGGTTCCGGTCCGCCCACCGGAGGACACCACCACGCACTACTATGGAAAGGGACCGCGGCGAGCGTGGTGGACCTCCACCCAAACGGCTTTGACTCGTCTGAGGCCCTTGGGATCTCCGGGGATCAGCAGGCGGGCTGGGGTTCCGGTCCGGCCACCGGAGGGAACCACCACGCACTATTGTGGAAAGGGACCGCGGCGAGCGTGGTGGACCTCCACCCCAGCGGATTCAACTCGTCTGAGGCCCTTGGGATCTCCGGCGATCGGCAGGTGGGGTGGGGTTCCGGCCAGGCCACCAAGAGTCAGATTCACGCGCTGGTGTGGGGCGGCAGCGCCGCGAATGTTGTGGACCTCCATCCGTCCGGCTTTGACTCCTCTCAGGCTCTCGGCATCTCCGGCGGCCGGCAGGTGGGGTGGGGCGCCGGCGCGGCCGCCGGAAACCATCACCACGCGCTGGTGTGGCGCGGCACCGCCGCCAGCGCAGTGGACTTACACGCATTTCTTCCCCCGGGCTTTGAGGAATCCAATGCGTACGGGATCGATCCGAGCGGGATCATCGTCGGCGATGCCCGGCCGCGTGGGTCGGATCGGCCGCATGCCTTCCTGTGGGCGCAATACGTGGACGTGAAACCCGCCCCCGTCCGCCCCGCTGCCAACGCCGCGGCGCCCGCAGTCCGCAGCGCTCCAAGAGCCCTGGGGATCTACACGAACGGCCCGGTAGAGCTCATCCTGACGGATCCTCAGGGACGCCGGACCGGCGACGATCCCGTTCACAGCACCTCGCTTCGGGAGATCCCGGCGTCGACGTACTCCAAGACCACCTTTCGAGATGAACAAAATCCTTCGGCTCCCGATCCGCCGCCCTTGAAGGCACTGGACGTGGCGAACCAAATGGCCGGTCAGTACACCCTCGAGGTCATCGGAACAGACAGCGGGGACTTCACCGTCTACGTCAAAGCCTCCGACGCCGGCGGAAACCGAGTCACCCAGTCGTACTCGGGAACGGCGTCTCCCGGGCGCTCTTTCCAGTTCACCTTCCAAGGCGAGGTCAACACCTTCTCCGCCTTCGCGATCACCCTGGGGATCAACCCGGCCTCCAGGGCGTTCGAGGTCAATGGGACGTTCAAGATGGGCTCGGGAGGGACTCTCTCACCCGAGGAGCAACCCGTGACGATTGCACTGGGCGCCTTCCTGGTGACCATCCCGGCCGGGTCTTTCACCCAGACCGGGCAGGGGATGTATGCGTTCGTGGGGACGATCAAGGGCGTCGCGCTCGAGGCGAACCTGGCGCCGACCGGCGACAACGGGTACTTCTTCAGCGTTACAGGGGCGAATGTCGGCGACCTCCCGAGCGACAATCCGATCAAGGTCGGGTTTGCCATCGGCAATAACGGCGGGAGCGCCGACGTGAACGCCGAGTTTGTCCCTTAGGCCCTATGCTATAATTGAGTTCGCTCGGAGGGGTGCGAGAGTGGCCGATCCGGCACGCCTGGAGAGCGTGTAGGCGGGCAACCGCCTCGTGGGTTCAAATCCCACCCCCTCCGCCACGGCGACAGGATCTCTTACAGCTAATCCACTGTTCACTACTCCCTGGCCATCGCACAAGCGCCAAGCGCGCTCCGGAATCCCTGCCGGTAGGGACCCACCAGAACGGATGATCTGGAATCATCCTATTGGGGGCCGATTTCGTCCGGAATCGGTAAGGGAAGCCGGGCGTTGGCGTCTAATGGCAGAGGTGATGGAGAGGGCCCGGCGCCGGGCAGGTACGCTCCGGCGCCCG
>VBAK01000151.1 GCA_005882275.1 Candidatus Segetimicrobium genomatis | reverse complement strand
GCCGGCCGCGTCCGTGCCGGGCGGCTCCCGGTCCGCCGGCTCCTCCGGCGGGATCGTCCCATCCGCGACGGGAAATTCCGCCCAGAAGGTGCTCCCCTGCCCCACCACGCTGTCGACGCCCATCACGCCCCCCATCGCCTCCACCAGACCCTTCGAAAGCGCCAGGCCGAGCCCGCTGCCTTCGACGGAGGTCGTGTCGGCGTTCAGGCGCTCGAAGGGGGTAAAGAGGCGCTCAAGGTTTTCGCGGGGAATCCCGGGGCCGGTGTCGCGTACGGTGATTCGGAACCGTCCCCCCGCCACGTCCTCGCAGGACAGGGTGACGGCGCCTCCTCGATGATTGTACTTGATCGCGTTGGACACCAGGTTCAACAGAACCTGGACGACTCGCTGCTTGTCGGCCATCACATGCCGCTGGGGGAAATCGGCCACATCGGCGTGAAGCTGCACGGCCGCCCCGGCCGCCAGAGGCGCGGCGAGCTCGACCGTCTCCCTGACGATCTCCGGCACCAGCACCGGCTCCGGGGAAAGCGTCAGCCGGCCCGCCTCGATGCGGGCGATGTCCAGGACCTCGTTGATCAACCCGAGGAGATGCCTCCCGCCCCGCAGGATGTAACCCACGCTTTCGCGCTGCTCCGGCGCGAGGGGATCCGACTCCAGCATCTGGGCAAAGCCGAGGATGGCGTTGAGCGGCGTGCGCAGTTCGTGGCTCATCCGGGACAGGAACTCGCTCTTCGCCTGATTCGCCCGGTCGGCCTCGCGCGCTTTCATGAGCGCTTCTTCAGCGCGCTTGCGCTCCGTGATGTCCTCCACCGCTCCCTCGAGGTACGCGGCCCGGCCTGAGTCGCCGCGAACCATCCGCGCGCTGGCGCGCACCCAGATGATCTGTCCGTCCACCCTGCGCAGCCGGCTCTCGAACCCATTGACCACACCCTCGCGCTCCAACAGAGCGATCCACTGCGCCCGCACCTCGGGATCGACGTAGAGCGATGTCGCTTTCGCATCGCGCAGGGCCTCCAGGTCCGGTAATCCCAGCATCTGCAGGAAGGCCGGGTTGGCCTCCAGGAACTCGCCGCCGGCGGTGGTGCGGTAGAGGCCGACCGGAACGCCCTCGAACAGGCTCTGGTACCGCGCCGCGCTGGCCAGCAGGGCCTCTTCTGTGTGCTGCTGGTGCCGGCGCAGGCGCTGCTGATCCAGCACCCGGTGCACGGCCGGGCCCAGCCGCGCCAGCCGATCTTTCAGCAGGTAATCGGCGGCTCCGAGCCTCATCAGGTCGACCGCCACTTCTTCCCCCATCGTCCCCGAGACCACGATGAAGGGAATCTCAAGCCCGCGATCGCGAAGCAGCTCCAATGCGCGCGGGGCGCCGAACTGAGGCAGCGAGTAATCGGCCAGGATGAGATCCGGGGAAGCCGCCAGGTGCTCGAGATACGCCTGTTCGGTTTCTACCCGCTGCCACTCGGGGGCGAACTCCGCCCGGAGGAGCTCCCGCACTTCGAGCTCGGCGTGGGCCGGTTCGTCCTCGACAATGAGGACGCGCAGCCGCCGCCCGGGGCCGGCGCGATTTCGGGGCCCGGGCCTTCCCGATGGAGCCGGCGGCTGCTGGCTGGGCATTGCGTCAGGTTGGAAAGCGGTTGAGCAGCATCCAGTAGAGGCCCAACGAGCGGACGGCGTCGGTGAACTGCTGAAAATCGACCGGCTTGACGATGTAGCTGTTGACCCCCAATTCGTAGCAGGCCTGGAGATCGTGATCCTCGTGCGACGAGGTCAGCATGACCACGGGGATCTTCTGGGTCCGGGGATCCCCCTTGATCCGGCGGAGCACTTCGATCCCGTCGATCTTGGGGAGCTTCAGGTCGAGAAGGACCAGCCGCGGGACCCCGCCGGGCTTTGGACCGTTGGAGAAGAGAAATTCCACCGCCTCCGCCCCGTCCCTGGCCACCTGAATATGATTGGAGATCCCGTGCTTCCGCAGCGCGCGGATGGTCATCTCCGCGTGGCTGGCGTTGTCTTCCACCAGCAGGATCTCGACGGAATCGGAACTCATGCGGCACCATCCTTCGGCAGCGTGAAGTAGAACGTCGCGCCCTTCCCCGGCTCTCCTTCGGCCCAGACCCGGCCCCCGTGGCGCTGGATGATCCGCTGGACGATCGCCAGCCCCACGCCGGTCCCTTCGTACTCCTCGGCGCTGTGCAGCCGCTGGAAGACGCCGAACAGCTTGTCGGCGTAGCGCATGTCAAATCCTACCCCGTTGTCCTTGATGAAGAGGGTGTGATGGGTCTCCGCGTCGAGATCACGGCGCCAGCCCACTTCGACCACGGGGTCCTGGCGGTCGCGGCTAAACTTGAAGGCGTTGGAGAGGAGATTCACAAGGACCTGCTTGAGCAGCGCAGGATCGACCCGGCAAGAAGGCAGGTCGCCGATCTGGGCGCGCGCGCTCCCTCCCATGGCGGCGCCGTTGATCTCCGCCAGGGCCTGTCGGGCGACATCCGCAAGGTCGACCGCCTGCTGCTTGATGGGCTGGCGGCCGAGCCGCGAGAACGCCAGCAGATCGTTGATCAGATTGCTCATCTTCTTCGCGCTCTGGTCCACTTCGCGCAGGTATCGCTGCGCCTCGTCCGGCAGACTCGGCGCATGGTCTTCGATCAGCATGCGCGAGAGCCCGCCGATGGTGATGAGGGGCGCCCGAAGGTCATGGGCGGCGCTGTACGCGAACGCTTCCAGTTCCTGATTGGCCGCCTCGAGGGCCGTGGTTCGTTCGGCAATCCGCTCTTCCAAACGCTTCCGTTCGGTGATGTCCCGGACGGCGGCGGTGATCAGCAGGCCCTCCTCGGTCTCGAGCGGACTGAGGCTGATCTCGACCGGAAACTCCGTCCCGTCCCGCCGCAGGCCGAACAACTCCAGCCCCGACCCCATCGGCCGGGAGTGCGGATCCGCGATGTACCCGATGCGGTGGCCGGGGTGCCCGGTCCGGTAGCGTTCCGGGACCAGGATCTCGATCGGCTGCGCCAGCAGCTCGTCCCGACTGTACCCGAATAACTTCTCGACCTGGGCGTTCACCAAGACGATGCGGCCGTCTCGACCAACGATCACCATGGCGTCCGGCGCCGACTCGAGGAGGCCCCGGAACTTCGCTTCCGCGCGCTTCCGCCCCGCGACATCGCGGACGGCGGCCATCGCCATGACGCCCTCCTCGGTCTCAAGCGGGCTGAGGCTGATCTCCACCGGAAACTCCGTGCCGTCCCGGCGCAGGCCGAACAATTCCAGCGCCGACCCCATCGGCCGGGCGTGGGGGCTTGCGAAGTATCCGGTGCGATGGCCGGGGTGCGCGCTCCGGTAGCGCTCCGGGACCAGGATCTCGATCGGCTTCGTCAGCAGCTCGTCCCGGCCGTACCCGAATAGCTTCTCCGTCTGCGCGTTCACGAGCACAATGCGGCCGACTCGGTTGACCACGACCGTCGCATCCGGCATGGATTGCAGGAGCCCGTGGAATTTTGCTTCAAGCGTGTCGGTCTGCCGCAGGCTCCTGAGCTCAGTGATATCGCGGTCGCTGACGAGGACGAACTCCAGATCTCCTGTCGGGCCCCTGACCACCCGGTAGCTGATGACCATGTAGAGCTCCGAGGCGTCCTTGGTGCGGCGCACGGACTCGTAGGTCACGGCGCCCCGTTCCATGGCCTGCTGGATCTCGTGGCGTGACTGCTCCTGCCGATCGGCGGGAACGATGAGGTCGAACAGCGACCGGCCGACCGCCTCTTCCCGCGTATAGCCCAAGATAGACTGCGCGCTTGGGCTCCACGCCAGGATCGTACCGTCCGGCGAGATGGCGAGACAGGCGTCGAGCGATCCGCTCAGTACCGTCTCCGCAAACCGCTTCTCGAGATCAATCAAGCGCGGACCCCGCAGCGTGACCTGGATGCGCCGGACCGGGGCTTGGATATCAGGCAATTTGGATATCAGGCAATAGGGATGGTGCCCAGAGCAGCCTCTATTTAGACTCCATGGGGGTTGCCGCGAGATTACCCCACGGGACGCCGCGCGCGACACCTGCGCCGGCCGAGGGCCGGGGCGTCCCACTTCGATCTAGCGATCGTCGTAGCGGTCGAACCCTGAGGGATCCTTCACGATTCGCGCAGGTTTTTCCCCCAGCACCTTCTTCAGCAGGTCGAGAGCGTTTCGCTTTGATTCGTCGGCGGTCTCCTCCATGGATCTGCCGGCCTCGTCGAAGGTCTTGTTGGTGATCGACTTTCCTTTCGGCTCGGCTCCGGCGTGTCCCATTCCCATCGGGTTATCGGGCATGTTGCATCCGCAGTTGTAACACACGGCCTCGGTCACCTCCGCCCGCTCGGCCTGATCATCCGGGAAGCTCGACGAACACCTCGCTCCCCTCCACCTTCACGCGAAACGTCGCCACCGGCCGGCGCGCGGGGGGCTCAACCACCGCGCCGCTGGTGACATCGAAGATGCTGCCGTGCCAGGGGCAGGTGACCCGCGTCCCTTCCACCTTCCCCTGACCCAGCGGCCCGCCCACATGGGTGCACCGGTTGTCCAGCGCATAGAACTTGCCGCCGATGTTGAAGAGCGCCAACACCGTGTTCCCCGCCTGCACGACCTTCCCCGCGCCGGCAGGCACGTCTCCCACGTTCGCCACTTTCGTCATCGCCATCAGCCCACCCCCCCCCGGGTCTTCAAGCCTTTTCGGGCAGCCGCCCCCGCAGGTCCTCGGCGCGGAATGGTCCGGGATCCGCGATCACCCTTCGCGCCGCTTCCACCTGGTCCCAGGTGTTCCACAGCAGGACTCCCCGCACCCGGCCGCGCCGCAGGTAGTAGACGACACCCTCACGGAAGGGCTGCTTCCAGTCGGCCACCGTCTCGAGCCGCGCGTCCAGGTCGCCCACCGCTTCATATCCCAGATCGAACAGATCGGAATAGAAATACGGCAGGTGGTGGTACGGTGTCCCGCCGCCGGCCATGGCCTCCCCCGCCGCCCGCCCCATGGTGTTCGCGTTGTCCTCGTGCTCCACGCGCATCCGATTGCCCAGCGCGGGGTTGTGGAACGCCGCCACGTCGCCGGCCGCGTAAATGTCGGGATGGCTCGTCCGGAGGGTTTCATCGACCACAATCCCGTTCTCGATCTTCAGCCCTGCGGCGCGGGCCAGTGCTGTGTTCGGCTCGATGCCGAGCCCGGCCACCACTCCGTCCACGACGACCTCCCGGCCGCCCTGCGTCTTCAGCACGGTCTTCGTCTCGTTCTCCTCCAGCCCGGCGATCCGCTCTCCGGGCCGCACGTCCGCGCCCTTTGTCCGGTAGAAGTCATTGAGGAACATCGACAGGTCGCGCGGATAGCGGCGGCCGCCGATCCCTTCATCAGGGAACAGCATCACGACGTCCTTGTTGTTCATGGCCAGCGCCGCCGCGATCTCCGAGCCGATGAACCCGCCGCCGATGACGGCGAACTGGCGGCCCCGCTCGGTGAGGGCGCGGAGGCGGGTGTAGTCGTCGAGCGTCCGGAAGTAGATGACGCGCTCGCCTCCGAAGCCGAGGCGCCGGGGCGTGCCGCCCGTCGCCAGGAGCAGCTTCTCCCAGGTGTGGGTCGTGCCCTGATCGTCGGTGACCTGCTTTCGCCCGGGGTCGAGCGCCACGGCCGTCCGCCCGAGGTGGAGATCGACCCCCCGGCGGTCCGTGCGGCGCCAGACGGTGTCCAGCGGTTTTCCCTTCCACAGGGCCTTGGAGAGGGGCGGACGGTTGTACGGCGGGTGCGGCTCGACCCCGATGAGCCCGATGGATCCCGACGGATCCGTCTGGCGAATCCCTCCGATCGCGGCATCGGCGGTCATGCCCCCGCCGATGATGAGGTATTTGTACCGCGCCGGCTGCGCCATCATGACCCTCCGGTGGACAGATACGCCGTCACACTGAGGCGTTCCCGTCCGCCGGGGCCGGCACCTGCGCCCCGACCCCGGGGCGAACCCGGACCGGCACGGCTACAATGACTTCAGGAATTCGACCAGATCGGTGATCTCTTGATCCGTCAGGTTCCTGCGGAACACCCTGTTGTAGTGCTCGACCACAGCCCGCAGCGTGGGGAACCGGCCGTCGTGGAAGAACCCGCCCTTCTGGCGCGCCCACAGTCCGCGCAGCGGCGTGGTGCGGTATCGCTTGTCGGGCGACCGGCCCGCCTGGAAGTCATCGATGCCCATCTCGGCCGCGGTGTGCATGTTGTACCCCGGCTCGGTGTAGAGCGGCGGGACGTGACAGCCGGCGCAGTGCGCCTTGCCCTCGAAGAGCGTCTGTCCCCGCGCCGCGGCGTCCCTGTCGAAGGAACCCTCAGGGGGCGTCGGAGCAGGGATGGCCAGTTGATAGAAGTGCAGGGCGGCCAGCTTCGAGGTGATCTCGTCGGGCATATCCCGCTTCGCGCCGTAGTGGGTCTTCGCTGCGATCGGGAACTGCCGCGCATTGTCAAGCCGCGGGTCGAAGAAGGTCCCCATCCCGTGCATCTGGGTGTTGGCGACATAGGCGTTCCAGTAGGTGACCGAGCCCCAACCCGTGTACGTGGCCAGGTTGACGCCCGCGAGGCCGAACGCGGCCGGCAGCAGGGTGGCCGCGGACTTGCCGTCGGGACGGAACGCCTTGCCGTCCTGGATGAGCTCGGCGTCGTATTTCCCCGGTCCCCAGCTCTTGAGCACCTTCACCACCGTGGGCGGATCGGCGCCCAGCAGATCGGCGATCACCTTGAGGTTCGGCGCGAGCGCCGCAATGGCCCCGACGTTCAGATCGCGGTTGGGCCAGCCATCGAGGCGATGCCCAATCCCGGGCGCGAACGCGTCATCGACCGTGGAATGACAGAGGGCGCACTGCACGCCCATCGACCGAAGGCTGCCGTCTGCATTGAAGAACCCCGTGACCCCGACGACCGCGTTGATTTTGAGGAGCGCGAGCGTGGTCGCGGGATCGTCGAGATCGACTTTCCCCGCCTTGACCTGGTCCACCAGGGCGGGCGGAAGGGCGTCCATGTCCACCTTCAACCCCACGGCCAGCGCGGTCTTCGGGCTGACGCCCGGGCCCACGCCCGGGCCCACGCCTCCGACCCCGCCGCCTTCGATCGCACGGTGGAGCTGCAGCGTGTCGCCCCAGAAGGCCTCGTCCCCAAACGTATCGAAGCGGAAGATCCGTCTCCCTTCCTCGATCATTCGCTGCGTATTCTGGGTGATCACGCGATCGAACGCCCCCAGAGGAGGGGCCTGTGCCGTGGCGGCGAGGTTGAAGGGAGATCCGCCCGAGAAACGGGCGAGCGCCGCACCCAGGCCGAACGCGATGGTCAGGCTGAGCAGCACGGACGTATGCTTCATCCACATCCACCTCCGCGCGTCGAGGCTGTCTGGACGAGCACAGGAGCAGGGATCATCGGCCGCATGGTATCAAACCCGGATCCGGGGCGCTGTTGCGCCCGCAACACGTCACGCTGGTTTGGCCTCCCTGCCCTACGGGAATACTCCCTAGTGCAAACTCCGGGACCCCGCCGGACGCCATGCGGCCCCTCGAGAAACGCTCTACGAGAACAGGAGGCCGGCCTTCCGGAGTTCCTCCCTCGCGAGCGTTGGATTGATCACGATGGTTCCGCCTCGCCCCCCAACGATCCCGGCGCGCCGTTTGCGGTTGAGCAGCACGCTCACGCTGCTGCGGTTCAGCCCGACCATGCGCCCAAGCTCCCCTTGGGTCAGCTCCACGGGCAGCAGATACCCCTCGCCTACCCGCCTGCCGCAGCGCTCGGCCAGGTCGACCAAGACGGCCAGCAGGCGCACCCCCCGATCCGCCTGCATTTGAGCGTCCAGCCGCAGCAGGGCGCGCCGCTGCAGATCGCTGAGACGCCGGACAAAGGCGACGCAGAGCTTCGGAAGGGTCTGCATCAGGCTGATGAATGCCGCAGCCGGCATTGTCCGGACGACCGTCGCGGTGAGCGACTGCGCCGCAGACGTCCGGCCCCGCTCCTCGCCCAAGAAGCTTTCGCCGAACGTGTCGCCCGCGTCGATCACGTCAAGGATGCGCTCCCGCCCATCGGGCGACACGATCGTGACTTTGACGATGCCCCTGTCGAGGAAATAGATCTTATCGGCCCGCTCGCCCACGTCAAAGATGAACCCGCCGGGCCGGTAGTGGCGGATATTCAAAAACCGCGCCACTTCGCCGAGATCCTGAGGCGCCAGGCCCGCGAGCAGTCGCATATGGCGCAGATCAGAACCCGGGCCCGGTGACCCCACTCCTCTCCCTCCCCCCTCGGTTCCATTAGCAACTATTACCATAGACGAAATATTGTATAAACACAATAACGAATGTGTAAATTATTCTGATTGACACATTATCCTCTATCGAGATAGAATTCGGAGTGCAATGCATGAGACCCGCGGGCGAATCGTTGAACTGCTTCGATTTCAGAGCAGTCATACGGTGGAAAGCCTGTGCGCCGCGTTACACCTCAGCCGTACGGCGGTGAAGAGCCACCTGAATGCCCTGCGGGCCGAAGGCCTGGTTCGTCTCCGCGGGCTGCAGCCGGGGAGGCGGCGGCCCAGCAACGTCTACGAGCTGACCCCGGGCGCCGACCAGCTGTTCCCCAAGGCGTACGACGACTTTGCCGCGGCCTTGCTCGAAGAAATCAAACGGCGCCGCCCTGATGACCTCGGAGGGTACCTCGAGCGAATCGCGGACAGGTGGATTGCGCGCGACCTGCAGCAGGTCGACGGCCTTCGGGGCCGTGAGCGGTTCGAACGGGCGACATCCATCGTGGCCGGCCGGGGATTCATGCCCGCCCTGGAACGCACACAGGATGGGTATCAGCTGCGCGAGTACAACTGTCCCCTGATGCTTCTCGCGGCCGGGCACGACGAGGTCTGCGACATGGTGCACCGGTGGCTGGAAGCGCTGTTCGGCGCCCGGATGAGCCGGGTACGCTGCCTCCGCCTTGGGGATCCCTTCTCGGCCTATACCATCGCCGCCGGCGCCAAAGAACGATCGCGATGAGCCTCGCACGCAATGCCGAGTCACACACACAGAGAGGGGTGAGCACGGTGCGGATCCTGCGGTTCATGCTGAACAGCCTCGTGGTGATCAGCCTTGTCGTTGCCTCGGTTGTCCCCCCGGCGCGGAGCCAGGCGGCGCCCAATCCCGCGAAGGTCGCCGAACTGAAACTGGCCCTGCGCGACCTCTACATCAACCACATCTTCTGGGTGAGGGACCTCGTCATGGCGACCCGGCTGGGCGATAAAGCGGCGGCCGGCGAAGCCGACGAGTATGGGTTGAAGAACGCCACGGCCGTCGGGCAGTCCATCGCTCCCATCTACGGCCAGGCGGCGGGCGAGAAGTTCGCGATGCTCTTCACGGGGCACTACGCGGCCGTGAAGGGCTACATGACGGCCGCGTTTGCCAACAACTTCAAAGGCAGCGCGGCGCAAAAGAAGGCCGCGGTGGACAGGCTGCTGAAAAACGCCAACGATATCGCGATGTTCGTGAGCGCGGCCAACCCCAACCTGCCGAAAGACGCCGTCTACGGCCTCCTGCTGACGCACGGGCAGCAGCACATCATGATGATCGACGCCGTGGCCAAGAACGATTGGGCCGCCGAGGCGGATTCGTGGGATCCCATGGTCAAGCACATCTACACGCTGTCCGACGCCCTCGCCGAAGGGATCGCCAAACAGTTCCCGGGCAAGTTTCAGTAGCCCGCACGCGGAAAGGAAAGAACCCTCCTGCGCCTTGATGCCGCCCCCCGGCAGAACGTATCATGAGGGTCGATGGGGGAGGGATCGGTCGGCGGGACGCCGCTGCGGGTCGCCCGGGACGCGGTCATCCGGTTTCTGCTGGACGCGCAGCACCTGGCGCACGGCGGAGCGCGCGGCCCAGGGACCGCCCCGACGCCCCCCGCCGTCCTGCGGGAGATCCGGCACCTTGAGGGCGTTCAGATCGACCCCGTGTCGGTGGTGGAGCGAAACCAGCACCTCGTGCTGGCGGCGCGTCTCCCGGGCTATCTGCCGGAGATGCTGGGGGAACTCCTCCGGCGCCGCCGGGTGTTCGAGTACTGGGCCAACGCCGCCTGCGTCCTTCCCGTAGAAGACTACCCGATCTTCGAGGGCACCCGCCGACGGTACCGTGCGCGCCTGGCCCCGGACCTGACCGCGTTGCGCCCCGTCGTCCGCCGGATCTTCGCGGACATCGACGCCCACGGGCCACTGACCGCCCGCGCCTTTGTCTCCGACCATCGCGTCCGCGGCGCCTGGGACCTCGGCGACCCCAAGACCAAGGCGACGTCGCACGCGCTCAGCCTCCTGCTGAAGACCGGGGACATTCTCGTCGTGAAGCGCCGGGGTCTGGAGCGGTACTTCGATCTGCCGGAGCGGGCGGTGCCGGCCGCCCTGATGCGACGTGCCCGCGCGATCAGCGCGCACGATGCGGACGCGTTGCTGCTCGAGAAATACCTCAGGGCGTACCGCCTGTTCGACGCGGGTGACCCTCGGTTCGGATGGCGGGCGATGCCGGCGGGCGCGCGCGACCAGACCCTGCGGCGCCTGGTTCGCGCAGGCCGCGTCGTGCCGCTCCTGATCGACGGCGTCGGACGGCAGTATTTCGTGAGGGCCGGCGACGTGGATGACCTCCGGCGCCACGAGCGGCCCGCCGGAGCGCAGACGGTCCGGGAGGACGACCCCCCCATGCGCTTCCTTGCGCCGCTGGACAATCTCCTGTGGCGCCGCAGCCGGCTCCGGGACCTCTTCCGATTCGAGTACACGTGGGAAGTCTACCTCCCCCCGCGGAAGAGGCGCTACGGGCACTATGCGATGCCGATCCTCTTCGGCGATCGGCTGATCGGCCGCCTCGACCCGCACCTGGACAGAGAGGCGCGGCGGCTGGTCATCAGGCTGCTTCACCTGGAGCCGGGGATCCGGCCGACCGGGCGGCTGCGCCGCGTCCTCCGCGAGGCCCTGGAGTCCTTTGCCCGTTTCCACGGCGCGGCAGGCTTGGATATCGGCCGCACGGTTCCGCCCGGCCTGCGACTCTAGGACCGCACCGGCTCCGTCCGACGGCCCGTCTCCGTCATCCCAACCAGTGCGGGTTGTGCACGGTCCCGTCGAACGTGTGCGTCGTCTTGTACAACTCGTAGCGTCCGCCGCGCGCGGCCTGGGCGGTCTTCGCGAACAGCGCGTCGATCTCGTTCGAGTCCATCGGCCGGAAACTCCGCGCCGCGCGCAGCGCCTGCTCGAGGATCGGCATCGAGTCGCATCCGGTGATCACGACGCTGGTCGGCAGGCTCATCGCGTAGCGCAGGCATTCCACCGGTGTCACGGTCTTGCTTTCGAGAATGACGTGGTCGCCCATCGGCTTCATCCCGAGCACCCCGATCCCGTCTCGCACGAGCGCAGGCAGGACGTGCCGCTCGAAGCTGTCGTAGTGGGCGTCCATCGCGTTGAGGGGCATCTGCACCGCGTCGAAGCGAACGCGGTGGCCCGCCGCCACCTCCAGCATCTTCAGGTGGATCTTGGGGCTCTTGTGCCCGGTGAACCCGATGTAGCGGACCTTGCCCGCCTGCCTGGCCTCGAGCGCCGCTTCCATCGCCCCGCCCGCCGCAAAAATACGCTCGGGATCGTCCATCCGAATGACTTCGTGGAACTGCAGGAGGTCGATGCGGTCGGTCTCGAGCCGGCGGAGCGATTCGTCGATCTGCCTCGCGGCCGTGCGCCGATCGCGCCCGTCGATCTTGGTCATCAGAAACGCGCGCCGACGGTATCCGTCGCGCAGCGCTTTGCCCATGCGGATCTCGCTCTGCCCGCCGTTGTAATCCCAGCAGTTGTCGAGAAAGGTGATTCCGCCGTCGATCGCGGCGCGGATGATGCGAAGGCTTTCCGGCTCCGGGACGTCCGGCTTGCCGAGGTGAAATCCGCCGAGCCCGATCGCGGACACGCGTTCCCCCGTGCGGCCGAGCGGGCGGCGGGGCACCCGACCGACGCCTTCCGTCCCCCGCGGAGTCGAAGGGAGACCCGCCGGGATCGAGGCGGCGGCAATTTCCAGGAATCGCCTGCGGGTCACCGCGGCATCATTGGCCGTCACATCCTGTCTCCCTGCGTGGAAACACTTCGGGGGTCGGACCCGGCTGTCGTGCCGAGTCCGGCCCCCGGAGGCGCTTATGCGAATTTGTTGAACGTTCGCCCCGGCTTGGAACTAGGGCTTCTTGTCTCCCTTTCCACCGCCGCCCCACTTGGGATCCATGCGCGGGGGCTGATTGGCCTTGGCCGGCTGCTGCTGTTGCTGTGGCTGCTGCTCGGGCCTCTTCCAGGGATCTCGCGCCCCACCACCACCGCCGCCGACGGGAGCGCTCTCCCCGCCCCAGCGCTGTCCTTCTGCCGGCCGGGAATTCTTCGCGTGTATAGGGTCATTGGCCATCTTGGTCGTGTGCTCCTGCTTTTGCTTATCGTTTTGGGCTTCGTATCCACACGCGGCACATTTCCAATATGCCATCTGGCCTTCCCTCCCTGTCATTTTTCCCTCTCCACTGTCTTTGCCCCATCCGCCGGGCTTTCAAACCTCCCTTCCGGGCCCGCATGGCCGCCTCTTCAATTGAAGAATCGATCACATGAAGAATCGATCACAGTCCTTGTGAAATGAGATCTCCACTGGTCAGATGCGAACTGATCGTCGAGGTTGATTTATCGAGCCTGGGACACGGACCATCGGAAAGTTTCTTACCCCATCCGCCGTGTCTTCAGACCTCTCGTTGCAGCCCGCCGGCGTGCGTCGCGGTACGAGCGGTACGAGAGGAAGTGCCGGCGGGATCTCCACGCGGGGACCGTCCGCGCCTCGATGCCCGGATGTCCGTCCGTTGGGAAGCGGCGCCCGTCCCCGGGCGCCCGGCCGGCCTAGAAGAAGTTGAACGCGTTGCGGAGGTCGCCGGCGCCGGCATCCCGGCTGCCCAGGGGCGGGAGGTTCCACCGCCGCTCGATCAGCCGGAGGATCGCGGTCGTATCGTACTGGGTGTGGTCGACGACGCGCCGTTTCGCGTAGGGGGAGATGATGATGGTCGGGACGCGGGCGCCGGGTCCCCAGCGGTCCCCCTTCGGCGGCGGGACGTGGTCCCAGCGGCCGCCGTTCTCATCGTAGGTGATAATGATCGCCGAGTCGGCCCAATAGGGACTCTGCATCACGGCGGCGACCAGCTCGAGGGTGTGCCGCTGCCCGCGGATCACGTCCGCGTAGCCGGGGTGCTCGTTGTCGGGTCCGAGGAACTTGACGAAGGCCACGGCCGGCAGCGTGCCCTCCTTGAGCGCCGCCCAGAGGTCCTGCTCGTCTCTGAGGTGCTGGGCGCGGCCGGGCGTGCCGTCCGCGTACCGGGCAAAGTACGCGAACACCTGATGGTGGAACTGGAAGAGCGGGTCGGGGCGCCCCGCGAGCGCGTCGTTCCAGCCGCCCGAATACCAGGCCCAGGAGATCCCCTTCTCCTCCAACCGGTCGCCGATCGTCGGCATGGTCTGGCTGGGCAGGAGCCGGGCGGGATCGCTGACGCGGGCGGGGTGCGGCGTGTTGATCGTGTAGGCGGTGTTGACGGCGTAGCCGTCCGGCGTCACAAAGCCGTCCTTGACCACCATGCCGCCGGCGTCCAGTTGCGCTTTAAGAGCGTCGGGAGCGTTGGGCCACTGCGGCGTGCACGCGCAGACCAACCAGAAGTGGTTCAGGAACGAACCGCCGAAGGCGGCGTGGAAGAAGTTGTCGGCGAGGACGTACCGTTGGGCGAGCATCCCTTCCGGCAGATTCGTGGCGTCGTAGCGGCTCATCACCAGGCCGGCGGCGTCGCTCCACGCGACGAACTTGTCCATCTTTCCGCCGTCGATCTGGTACTGCTCCTGGAAAAATTGATGGACGAGGTCACCGGTCCGCTGGTCGGGTTCGACGAAGCGGGCGAGATCGAACGGCCCGATGGGCATGTCGGCGGGGAAGCGCGGGTCGGGGGCAGGAGGCTTCTTCGTGGTGTCGATCGGCTGCGGGAGCGTGGCATACGGCTGCCCGGTCTTGTCCACCTGCCGGAGCGTCGGACCGGCATTGGCCACCCCGTTCGCTCCCGGGAACGTTCCGTAGAGGCCGTCGAAGCTCCAGTTCTCCTGGTAGATGACGATGACGTGGTTGATCTTGCTCAACCCCGCCGCCTGGCTCAACGCCGCCCGCACCTGCATCCCGGTGAGCGCCAGGGCGACGTCCAGGATGATCACGGCGGTCACGGTTCGCCCGCGAAGTCGCATCTCGCCCTCCCCGCACAGTCGCCAGCGGACACCCTTATTATTCCACAGCGTCACCACCGGTCGTCAACCGGAGGTGAAGAGCCGTCGAAGGCTGGGTGAAAGCCGTCGCGGACCTGAGACGCTCCGCTGGGGCGCCGCCTGACGGCGTGCGCCCCAACGGGCATGCCTCATCGTGCTCGAGCTGACGAGGGCAGAACCTACGGCTGCAGCGCCAGATCGAGCACAAAATCGTCGGCCCTCGGGCTCCCGAATCCGGTGGTGAGGTCCCAGCCGGCGGTCGTCGGCATCCCGGGGATCCCCGCGCCGTACTCGGCGTTGCTGTTGAGCGTGGTCGCCCCGGCGCCGGCCCCAAATGTCAGCGGAACGATGTCGGTGAAGTCGGAGGCAGGCAGGTGATAGAGCCGGGGGTTGAGATACCCCACGGGTCCCTTCCCCGCGTGCGCGCGCATCTGGTTGGTCAGGGCGATCAGGGCGGCCAGTTGGGGGGAAGAGGCGCTCGTTCCGCCGACGGTGTGCCACCCCACGCGCGTGCCGGGGAAGCTCGTGAACACGAGCACCCCGCCGTTCACCGCGGCGTTCCAGGCCAGGTCGGGAATGCCGCGGCGGCCGTGCAGGACCGGCTGCGATATCCCCGACTGGAACGCCGGGGGGGCGAACAGCGCGCTCCGTCCGCCCCCGGTGGCGATCAGATCCCAGTCCTCTTTCCAGACAGCCTCGCTCCGCCCACCCGGGACGAAGCTCAGGTACTGGGCGCGGCACGTGTTGACCGGGTGACCCGCCTCCAGGCAGGCGAAGTAATCGGAGGCCTGGACCGTCGGCCGCCAGCGCCAGCCGAACTGCAGCCACGTCCCCCCCGCCGAGGTCACCAGCGGGTCCGAGGACGGCCAGTTCACGGTCGGGAACGGGAACGTCCGCCGCTGTTTGTCGACGTTCGCGGTACCGGTGTCGCCGCTCGACCCAAACACCGTCATCCCGTTCGCCGCGGCCTGCCGGTAGACGTCATCGAACCGCTGCACCTGCGGGTCGCCGGCCCCATGGAACGATTGCTCGGTGGCCGCGAAGCTCTGGCTGATGGGGGAGCCGGGGAAGTTGTCCGCCGCGATCTCCTCGCCCTTGAGCATGTTCGGGAACCCCTGCACGCCCTCGGTCTCGGCCGGAACGGGAGCGATCAACACAATCTTGGCGTCGGGCGCGATGGCGTGGGCCCACTGCACATCCAGGCTGGTCTCGAAGGCCCAGTTGACCTGCGCGCCGTTGACCGAGTTGTTGAAGGGCGGCGCGCCGTCCGGGTAGATGATCGTGAGGTCCGGCTGGGGCAGGCCAAAGGTGGAACTGAAGAACTGCAGATCGTGAAGCGCCGTCGGGCTGCCGTACGAGTCGACGATGACGATCGTCTGCCCCGCGCCGGTGATGCCCGCCTGGTGCACGGCGTCGACGCGGTAGGCGGCATAGATATCGGCCGGCCGGTAGCAGTGGATGAACGCCGACTGTATCGTAGGCGCCGGGGTGGTGCAGGCGGCGGCGGTCGCGACGGTCGCCTGATCCTCGTCGGGCGCCACGGCGATCAGCGGAGCGAACTCCAACACTCTCTGGTATCCAGGTCCTCCGGCCGGCGACAGCGCGACGGCGAACGCGAAGATCGCGCACAGCGCAGTACCCGTTCTGATCCAAGAACGTGACATCCGGTCAGCCCCCTCTCGCGGATGAAACATCCTCCTTTGGGTGAGGGATCTGGAAAGGAGCGTGATCTCTGGAGGGCTCCTGGGTGAATGCCGACACCCTAACTGCCCGGCACGCGAAGGTGGCTCTGGCACCTGCGGGAATCACCCCGAAGAGGCTTTCCTTCTACCGCTGAAGGCAGGCTACACGCGGATCAGGTAATCGCCAATAGAGGGATGCCCTGATCGTCAGGCTGGAGATTCCTTAGGTGTGTTGGTCGGGGGAAGGCGTCAGTCGATGTGCCTGTAGGCGGGGATGGTGAGAAACTCCACAAACGTGTCGCTCAGCGCGACCTCCTCGAACAGCCCGCGGGCCTCCTCGAACCGGCCCCGGTCGAACGTGTCGGCGCCGATCTCGCGGCGGATCCGGGCGAGCTCTTCCAATTCAAGTCGGCGGACGAGGTCCGCGGTCACGGGAGCGCCCCCGCTGAGCCGGACGGCGTGGCGCACCCACTGCCACACCTGGGACCGGGCGATCTCCGCGGTGGCGGCATCCTCCATCAGGTTGTAGAGCGCGGCCGCCCCGGTCCCCCGGAGCCACGACTCCACGTACTGGATCCCGACACTGATATTGGCGCGCAGGCCGGCCTCGGTCACCGTGCCCCCGGGGATCCGGACGTCGAGCAGATCCCGCGCGGACGTCCGCACCTCTTCGCGCCGCCGGCCGAGCTGATGCGGGCGGTCTTCGAGCACACTGTTGAAGGACGCCATCGCCTCCCGCACCAGGTCCGGGTGCGCCACCCACGTCCCGTCGAACCCATCGGTGACCTCGCGGATCTTGTCGTCATGGACCTTCTCCAGGGCGACCCGGTTCACCTCGGGATCCCGCCGGCTGGGGATGAAGGCGGCCATGCCGCCGATCGCGTAGGCGCCGCGGCGGTGGCAGGTTTTGACCAGGAGCTCCGTGTAGGCCCGCATGAACGGTACCGTCATCGTCACCTGAGCCCGGTCGGGCAGGACGAATTCCGGACGGTCGCGGAAGGTCTTGATGAGGCTGTAGATGTAATCCCAGCGCCCGGCGTTCAGGCCCGCGGAATGCTCCCGCAGCTCGTACAGGATTTCTTCCATCTCGAACGCGGCGAGGATGTGCTCGACGAGCACCGTCGCCTTGATGCTGCCGCGGGGAACGCCGAGGGCGTCCTGAGCAAAGACGAAGACGTCGTTCCAGAGGCGGGCCTCGAGGTGGCTCTGAACCTTCGGCAGATAGAAGTACGGCCCGGTTCCCCGATCGAGCAGCGCCCGCGCGTTGTGAAACATGTAGAGCCCGAAGTCCATCAGGCTGCCCGAGATCGGTCGGCCGTCGACGAGCACATGCTTCTCGTCGAGGTGCCACCCCCGCGGGCGGACGAGCAACGTCGCCGTCGTGTTGTTGAGCCGGTACGTCCGCCCGTCCGGCGTCGTGTACTCGATGGATCGCCGGATCGCGTCTCTCAGGTTGACGTGCCCGCCGACGTTGTTCGCCCACGTCGGCGAGTTGGCGTCCTCAAAGTCGGCCATGTACGTGCTGGCCCCGGAGTTGAGGGCGTTGATGACCATCTTGCGGTCCACCGGCCCGGTGATCTCGACTTTGCGATCCTGCAGGTCGCGCGGCACGGGCGCGACCGTCCACCGCCCCTCGCGGATCTGCCGGGTGTCGGAGAGGAAGTCCGGCAGGCCGCCCGCGTTGAGCGCCGACTGCCGCTCAGCGCGCCTTTGGAGCAGGGCCTCGCGCGTCGGGTTGAACTCGCGCTGCAGCGTGGCGACAAACGCCAGCGCCTCCGGCGTCAGAATCTCAGCGGCCCCGCCGGTCGCCGAGGCCCGCACCTCGACGCCGGCGGCGGCCGCCGCCTTCCCACCGCGAGCAGAAGAACCCGTTGACATCCTCCCCCCCTTCGCCGGGAGGGCCTCGCCTGCCTCCCTCAACCGCTTAGGGGCTGGTGAACGTGCCGAACGCCGAGGGGCTCGCCCCCACCGTCACCGTGGCCGTCACCGTGTTCGTGGACGTGTCGATTGTCGACACGGTGCCGTCGCCGGAGTTCGCCACAACCACGGTCGACCCGTCCGGAGTCACCGACACACCGATGGGGGCCACCCCCACCGCCACCGTTGCGATCACCGAGAGCGACGCGGCGTCGATCACCGACACGGTGTTGTCGCCGTTGTTCGTGACGTAGGCGCGCGACCCGTCCGGGGTCACCGCCACGGCTTCGGGCTTCGTCCCCACCGACACCGTCGCCTCCGCGCCGCTCGTGGTATCGATCACCGACACGGTGTTATCGCCGGAGTTCGCCACGTATAGGCGCGACCCGTCCGGCGACAGCGTCACACCGATGGGGGCCGACCCCACCGGCACCGTCGCGCTTGATGAGGCGGTGAGCACCGACACGGTGCCGTCGCCCTCATTTGTCACGAACAAGGTCGTCCCGTCCAGGCTCACCGCGCACCCGGCGGGGGCCGACCCCGTCGGCGCCGTCAACTCCACCGTGTTTGTCGCGGTACTGATCACCGACACGGTGCTATCGCCATTGTTCAGCACGAAGACGGTCGACTCGTCCGGCGACACGCACACGCCGAGGGGGCCGATCCCCACCGGCACCGTCGCGATCACCGAAAACGATGCGGCATCGAACACCGATACCGTGTTGTCGCCAAAGTTCGTCACATACACGCGCGATCCGTCCGGGAACACCACCACGCCGAAGGGGGACGTCCCCACCGGCACCGTCGCGATCACCGAGTCCGACCCGGTGTCGACCACCTTCACGTCGTTAGTCGCGGTGTCCGGGATGTACGCGATCGCTGACGACCACCCGCTCGCCGGTCGTGTACCCGCCACCAATCCCACCAGACACAACAGTCCCACCAGACAAAGCGTGCGCTTCCATCCCCTCAATCGACCCACCCCCCTGATGCCTCTGTTATCGTCCCCCTGCTCCCCGCGCGCTTCCCACCCCAGGCACGCGGCCGCGCACCCTCCGCATGGTCAGGTCTCGGCCCACTAAACACGGATGACTAAACCCGGGCGACCCCTCTGTGGACCGCAGTGGAACCTGCTGTGCGGTAAAACACCCCATATACCAGACCGGGGAGACCCCTCATCTATCCGATCGGTGAAACCCCTCACAAATCACGCTCATGTCTGGCCGGTAAAGCCCCTCACATACGCGCCCGGTAAAACCCCCTTTCATACCATACCGAATCATGACAAGCCATTGGTCACCAGCCACTATTCAATAGCGACAAAGTCGCCTGGTGGAATCGGGTAAAGGCTGGACGCGCACACACGGAAAACGCCCCATCATGCAATCCTCCACCTTATCGAACCACCAGTGAACGAAACATCAACGAAACATTAAGAAGACACGAAGCGACGACCTCGCCCACGCGACCTTCCGCAACGCCAGCGCCGCCCGGAGCATCGGAGAGATCGCGAATCGAAACCTCGGACCGGAGCGCACCCGGCCGCGGAATGAATCCGTACGTCGCTCTCGTTCCTCTGTTTCGAGAGAGAACGGGTTCGATGCGAGCCTGGTCGTTGAATGCCGCAGGAGCGACCGCGGCACGCACCTAAACAGTCGGCGCGCACCAGGAAGGGCCAAAAGCGGCACCCGACGGGAGGGAAGATCGTGGACGACAAAGCGGTGTTTCACCAGATCGATAAGCTGGCCAATGAGGAGCACGAGATCTGGCACAAGGAATCCCAGGGGGAAGCCACGGACGCGGACCGCGAACGGCTGCGTCAGATCAACGTGATCCTGGACCAGTGCTGGGATCTGCTCCACCAGCGCCGGGCCCGCAGGGCCGCCGGCCTCAATCCCGACGACGCGAAGGTGCGGGATGCGAAGACGGTGGAAGGCTATGTCCGGTGAGCCGACCGTCATCGTCTCGGCGCGGGCGCCAACGTAGAGCGGACGCGCCTCAACGGCTCACGTGAAGGCGACAAGGAAGCCGACGCCGCAGCAGATCGCCGAAGCCGCCCGCGACGCCATGTGGGCGCGGGACAAGGCCAGCCGCGCGCTCGGCATGGAAATAACCAAGGTCGGCCGGGGCCGCGCGACAATGCGCATGGCGGTGCGCCCGGAGATGTGCAACGGCCACCGCATCTGCCACGGCGGCATGATCTTTGCGCTCGCTGATTCGGCCTTCGCGTTCGCCTGCAACTCGCACAACGCAGTGACGGTGGCGAACAACTGCACGATCAGCTTCATTGCCCCCGCGCGTGAGGGCGACAGTCTCATTGCGGACGCCGTCGAGCGCCACCGGGGCGGACGATCGGGCGTGTGCGACGTGACGATCACCAACCAGGACGCCCGGCTCATCGCCCTGTTTCGCGGCCACTCCACCCAGGTCAAAGGGGAACTGGTGCCGGGGCTGACGCCGGAGCCTCCCAACCACGACAGGCGCGCACAGCGGCGGGAGAGGGCGGACCATAAGCCTTCGTGAGGCCGGGTGCCATCACGCACCCGGACAAGGTCTTCTTGCCTGACGAAGGCTATCGCTGGTCCGAGGTGAGCCCTACGCTCGGGCCCGCCATGAGGGCCGTGCAGGAGGGAGTTGTGACGCCTCCGTAAACGCCGCCACCCATACCTGCCGGACTATCGCGCGCTGGATTGTCTCCTGGGTGTCATCGGGGAACCAAATCTGCATGTGCGGAAGGACGTCGTTTCGATCCAACCCAAACGAGTCCCACAGGGCCGTGATGGCTTCCGCGACCGTCGCGTCGGGGTGGTCGCGCAGATAGGATTCGCAGCGGGCAACGGCGTGCTGCAATTTGGTGGGCACGGACCTGCTCCTTGTTGGCGTGGCGATCCTGTCATGCTGGAGAAAAATTCGAGGTGAGGTCGGTCTTCCTGCCGAACAGCGGCGGTTTTTTCTTGTTCGTTCGGTAGTTGGTTGGCTCGCCGAGCGGGGGCCTCTACAACGTGCCCCCGCTCCGCCGCCTCATCCGAATCTACTTGTACTGATTGAGAATTGCCGTGGCATCTCGCTGGGCTTGGTCCAGCGCCGCCTTGACAGTGAGCCGGCCGGTCTGCGCGGCTTGAACCGCCGTCACCAGGAGCAAGCCTACCCGATCCACCTCGTGGACCGTCATCTGTTCCCCCGCGTATTGCAGCTGCCTTGTCGCCGTCAACGCCTGAGGCGCTATCTTGAGGTACTCTCGAAAGGCGGGCAGTGACAATTCGCTTTTGCGGATGGGCACGTACCCGGTGCCGATCGTCCAGCGCGCCGCGGTTGCCGGCTCGGTCATCCAGCGAACGAACGTCCATGCCGCCTTTTGGTGCTCCGGTGGAATCTTCTTGAAGATATAGAAGCTCCCGCCGCCCGTGGGAGCGCCGTACCGCTTGTCTCCCGGCATAAACGCCGCCCCCCACTGGAAGGTCGCGTTCTTCCGGATGAATGTCATTGCGCCGGTGGACAGGTAGATCATCGCCACCTTCTGCTGGATGAAGTCCTGGCTCGTTTGGTCCCAGAAGGCCTCGCTCGATGCCCCCGGAGGATGCACCTTGTATTTGTTCTGCAAATCGAGGATGAACTGGACCGCCCGCTCGGCCTGCGGAGAGTTGAACTTCACCCACCTGCCGTCGGGGTCGGCCAGGTCCCCGCCCGCCTGAATGATGAACCCCTGGATGATCCACGGCGAGGTGTCCACCACGGGAATCTGGACGCCCCACTGCGTCACATGCCCGCTCTGATCCCGCATCGTCAGCTTCTGGGCGTCGGCGACGAGTTCCGTCCAGTCCTTCGGGGGCTGGTTCGGATCCAGCCCGGCCTTCTGAAAGAGGTCTTTGTTGTAGTAGAAGATCGGCGTGCTGCGCTGCCAGGGAATACTCCAGATGTGACCGTTGGCGCGCGCGTTCAACAGGAAGGCGCCGTAGAAATCGTCCAGCCAGGCCTTGCCGCCGCTTTGCGCGACCATGTCGTCCAGCGGAATGATGGCGTCCCGGTCGAGCAGCGAGAAGAGCTCGGGCGTGTCCAGCACCGCCACGTCGGGCGGGTTGCCGCCCATGACGCCCGTCATCGCCTTGGCCATCGCCTCGACGTAGTTTCCGGCGAACACCGGCTCGACCTTGATGCCTGGGTGCGCGGTATTGAAATCGTTCACCATCTCGGTCATGAGCTTGTTCAGGGGCCCGGAGACACCGACCGGGTAATAGTACTTGAGCTGCACTGCTCCCTGGGCATTGATCGCGACCGGCACCGCGGCGACAACCAAGGCGACCGCCACCGCGCACGCCACCGTCCGTGTCGAGAGCATTTCCGCACCTCCTCCCTTCACGATCCATGGCCGTCCCGGAACCGTATTCCCTTCACCGAAGAACCACTCGTTCCCTTGTGGATGAAGCCCCAAACAGCGACCCGCAGCGCCGTTGTTGACCCGCAGCCTCCCGGGATGCTACGATGATGTAGCTGCATGTCACTACAATAGGAGCGACCCACTGTGAGACTTGGGCTCCGAGAGGCCAACCAGCAGTTCTCGAAGGCGATGCGGGCCGTTCGTGACGGCGAGGAGGTCATCCTGACCGATCGCGGCCGTCCCTTCGCCATCATCGCCCCACTGCGACCGGAGACAGCCCTCGACCGGTTTGCGCGTGCGGGCCTGATCCGCCCGGCGGCGAAGACCGGCACGCCCCCCCGGGCACGTCCTGTCTCGGCGCGAGGACGGCCGGCAGCACAGATCATCAGTGACCAGCGGGACGAGCGATGACCGGACTGCCCTGGGCGTACATCGATACGAGCATGCTGGTGAGACGCTACGTCCGCGAGCAGGGCACAGCCGAGGCGATTCGGCTGACATCCCATCACCGCGTCGTCATCTCTGCATACGGACTGCTCGAACTCACCGCCGCGCTGCACGCCAAGCATCGCAGCGGAGGACTGTCCTCGACCGGTCTACGCACCGCGCTGGCGCGCGCAGCCGACGAGCGCCCGTGGTGGACACTCGTCGAGGTCACGCCATCAATCCTGGGGCGGGCGGAAGACGTATTGGGCCACGCCGCCGCACGGGCGGCCGACGCGCTTCACATCGCATCATCCCTGGTATTCCAGGAGAGCCTTGGAACGCCGATCCCATTTCTGACGGCCGACGCCAAGCAGCGCACAGACGCGGAAGCGCTTGGACTGCATGTCCATCCATTCCCGTGACCATGCGATGGAGCCGAGCACGTTCGATCTGGTGGGCGAGGCAGGGGGGACACGTCTCGCCATTCGGTCCTCCGTTCAGTCCTTCATCCCGGTCAGGGCGACGCCCTGGATGATTTGCCGCTGCGCCACGAAGAACACGATGATCAGCGGAAGGGCGGCGACCGTCGCGCCTGCCATCACAATCCCGTATTCGACGAAGAAGGAACCGAGGAGGCGGGACAGCGCCACCGGGAGCGTCATCATGTCGTTTCGGCTGGTGGCGATCAACGGCCATGTGAACTCGTTCCAGCTGCGCAAAAACGTGAAGATCCCTAGCGCCGCGAGCGCCGGCCTCACCAGCGGCAGCGCGACACGCGTAAAGACCGTCAGTGGGCCTGCGCCGTCGATGCGCGCGGCATCCGAGAGATCCCGCGGCAAGGTCAGGAAGAACTGCCGCATCAGGAAGACGCCGAACGCGCGGGAAAGACCCGGCAAGACCAGCGCCTGGTACGTGTTCAGCCAGCCCGCCTGCTGAAACATCAGGTACAGTGGCACCAGGGTGACCTGGAACGGGACCATGATGCTCGCCACGACGACCCCGAAGGCGAGGCGGCGGCCGGGGAACTCAAGCCTCGCCAGCGCATAGCCGGCCATGGTGTCGAGCGCCAGCGTGAGGAGGGTCTCGCTGACCGCCACGATCGTGCTGTTGAGGAAGGCTCGGCTGATGGGGGCCGTGCGGTTGGTGGTCAGCGCGACCGCGAAGTTGTGCGCCGTGGGATGCGCGGGGAGCCAGCGGATCGGCAGCCGGATGATCTCGGGGGCCGGCTTGAGCGAGGTCACGGCGATCCACGCCAGCGGGAGAAGCCACGCCGCCGCAAGCGCAGCCAGGCTGAGGACGGCCAGGATGGCTCCCATCGAGAACCGCGCCGGCGCGCGGCGCAGGCCTGCCTTTTCAAACTCCAGGACGGCCATCGGCTAATACTCGGTATGACCCGACAGGAGTTTGAACTGAGCCAAGCTGAACGCCAGGATCATCACAAACAGCACCCAGGCGGCCGCGGCGCCTTCCGACATCTGCAACTGGACAAACGCCGTCTCGTAGACGTACTGGATCACCGTTCGGGTGCCGTTGCCAGGCCCGCCGTTGGTCATCACGTACACCTGCCCGAAGACCTGGAACGACGCGATCAGTTGAATGACGATGACAAAGAGCGTCGTCGGACGTAGCAACGGGAGCGTGACCGTCCAAAATTGACGCCAGCCGCCGGCGCCGTCGATGCGGGCGGCTTCGTACAGGTGAAAGGGGATCTCCTGGAGGCCGGCGAGGAACAGGACCATGTTGTACCCCGCGGTCCACCAGACCGTAGCGATAACGACCGCCGCCATCGCCAGGGCGGGGGTGCTGATCCAGGAGCGCGGATGGAGCCCGAGTTCTTTGAGGTAGAAGTACACCGGTCCGAAATTAGGATCGAGCAGCCACCACCAGCAAATGCTGACCACTGTCACGGAGAGCGTAAAAGGCAGGAAGAACGCCCCCCGAAAGAACGCCCGGAACGGCAGCCGCTGGTTCAGCACGACGGCCAGCGCGAGCGGAATGACAATCAACGCCGGCGTGCTCTCCAGCACGAACACGATGGTGTTGGTGACGGTGGTCCGAAACAACGGGTCGGTCAGGACATACGCGAAATTCGACAGGCCCGTCCAGTGGGGATGGGCGATGCCGAGACGGAAGTCCGTGAAGCTCAGGAACAAACCGTACGAGGACGGCACGACCATGAACGCCAGAAAAGCAACGAGGTACGGCGCCAGCAACGCATAGGCGCTCCATGCCTCCCGCCGCTGGACGGCGATCATAGCCCGGCGCGCCGCGGGCGGCACCGCGTCGATCGGCCGTACGATAACCGACGGCGTCATCCCTGGCTCCCCGTCGACCCCACGGCCTTCACGACCGGAGTGCCCGGCTCAAATCCGTGCGCGCTTAATCTGGTCGTTGAGCGACCGCAGGGCCTCCTTCGGCGTCGCCCGTCCTAAGAAGATCTGCTCCTGCGCCGCGGTGATGAGGCTCTCCTCGACAAGAATCTTCGGCACAGCCGGCATGAAGTGCCAGTAGGACCCGTCGGTGAGCAGGACCGCCTGCTTTCGCGCCCGGAAACCCGGGGTGGCGGTCAGCGCCGTGCGGGCCGGGATATGGCCGCCCTGCGCCCAGGCGAGACTGTGCTCGCTGATCCACTTGATGAACACGAGCGCCGCCTCGCGCTTCGCGCTGTCGGGCCGGCGCTGCACCGGCAGGTAGAATTGGTGGGATCCCGCCCACACCGCCCGCTGCTTGAAGAACGTCGGCGCGGGCACGACCGTGAAATCCATGTTCGCCGCGACGAACGCGGGCGTCAACCAATCCCCGTGGACCGCCATCCCGATCTTGCCGGTCTGGAACGCCTCCGCAGGGTTACCGGTGATGCCCTCCGGCGTGACATGATATTTCTTATTGAGGTCTTGAATGAACTGCATCGCCTCGATCGCCGCGGGACTGTCCAGCGTCGGTTCCCCCTGGGCGTCGAACATGTCGCCCCCATTCTGCCACAGCAGCATCTGGAACGCCCAACCCACCCCGCGCTGCAACCAGGCCACGCCCCAGTGGTCACCTTTCGTCAGCGCCTGGCAGGCGGCCAGGAACTCCGCCTGATTCCTCGGCGCCTTGGGCTCGTTGTCGACCCACAAGTTCGCGCTCTTGAAGAGAGGATTGTTGATGTACAGGCACATGGCGTGGATGTCGAGCGGCACCGAGTACCGCTTGCCCTGGTAGATGCCTCCGTCCCACGCCCGCGGCGCGAAGTCTTTTTGCTGGAACCCCAGCGCCTGCAGGTCCGCGTCCGAGAACTCGGTCAACGCGCCGCTCTGAACGTACCGCGGCTTTTCGTAAGTGTGCATGATCGCGACATCGGGCGCCTGGCCGGCCGGGATCGACATCAGCATCTTTGTGTGGAAGTCGGTCCACGGCAGCTGCTGCTGTTCGATCTTGATCGTCGGGTGCTGCGACATGAAATCGGCCACGATGCCTTCCATCACCCGGCCGTCGGGACCGGTGAGGCCGTTCCAGAACGCGAGGGTCAGGTTCGCGGGGACCGCCGCGCTTCTCCGCGCGGTCCTCCACAATCCGCCCGCCACCGCCGCCGTCGACGCTCCGAAGATTCGCAAAAACCTGCGTCTCGGCATCCGTCGCCTCGCACTCGCCATCGCCATCCCCTCCCCCTCGTCTCGCCCGCTCCGGCGGTGCGCCGGGCGCCGGCTCACCCAACGGGTATGCGCATGACCGTCACGGAGTGCGGCGGAAACGCGTGACCGAGATCGGCCCCGCGTCGCTCGACCTGCCGCTCCCGCACGTCGACCGCCGCAGGGCGCTCAAAGGAGTTCGTGACTTCCGGGTCCTCGCCCCACACCTCGTAGGCGCGCACCGGGGACCCGATCGTCCCGTCGAGCACCCGGATCGTGGCGGCGATGGCGCGCTCCCGATCGCGGTTGACGACGGCAAGACAGATCTCCCGTCCTTCCACGTCGCAGGTGGCCGCGGCATCCAAAAGCGCAAACGGCCCCAGGTCGGCGATGCGGTGCGGCCGTACGGAGACATCCTCTTCCCCGGGCGCGAAGGCGTACGTGTCGCACTCGACATCGACATCGAGCGCGACCTCGCGAGTATGCTCGGCGTACAAGCGGAACGGATGATAGATCGTTTGCAGAAACATCCCCTGCCGGCTCGTCACGATTGGAGCGATCACGTTGACCATCTGGGCGAGGTTGGCCATGCGCACACTGCGGCAGTGCCGGATGAAGATGTTGAGAAATGTCGCCACCGCCACCGCGTCGGCAAGACTGTACCGCTCCTCCAGGCCGGCGCGGCGGGCCTCGGGGCTCCGCTCCCGGTACCATACGTTCCACTCGTCGTAGGCGATATAGATCGGGTGGTCGATCCGCTTCTCGTAGCGGGTGCGTTCGATCGTCGCCTCGCAGATGCGAAGCGCGCGGTCGGCCTGATGCGGATGCAACACGTTCGTGTAGTACAGGTCGCTCCCCGTGTAGATATGAATCGAGTGATAATCCACGAGGTCGGCGAGCCCCTCCAGCACGATGCGGTCCCAGTCGTTCCACCCCTGCTGTCCGCAACTCACCAGCCGCACGCTGGGATCGGTCCACTTCATCATCGCCGCGAACTGCCGGGCCTTCTTCACGTAGTCCTCAGCGCTGAGCGAGCCGATCTGCCATTTTCCGTACATCTCGTTGCCCAGTCCCCAGTACTTCACCCCGTACGGTTCCTCGTGGCCGTGCTTTCGGCGCAGGTTGGCCCAGTGCGTGTCGCCCGTGCCGTTGCAGTACTCCACCCAGGCCTGCGCCTCATCCATCGTGCCGGAGCCCATGTTGACCACGATGAACGGGTCGGTCCCGAGCGCCCGGCAATACTCGATGAACTCGTCGGTGCCGAATCGGTTCGGCTCTTCCCCGTGCCAGGCAAGCTCGATCCGGCGGGGCCGCTGCTCCACGGGGCCTACACCGTCGAGCCAGTGGTAGCCGCTGACGAAGTTCCCGCCGGGCCACCGCAGTACGGGCATGCGAAACGGGCGGAGGGCCTCGAGTACGTCCCGCCGGAAGCCACGCTCGTCGCTGAGGGGCGAACCTTCCTCGAAGATCCCCCCGTAGATGCACCGGCCCAGGTGTTCGATAAAGCCGCCGAAGATGCCGCGGTCGACGGTCCCGATCCGTCGGTGGGGATCCAGCGTAATCCGTGCCACGTACGTCTCCGATCTGTGGGGTTTGCTTGCGTCCGAAATACTGGACACTTTCCGGTTCGAGTCCTTGGGCGCGGCTCGCGGAGAATCCTCCCCACCGCATCGGCTGGACCCGCAACCGCCCCGGAAGGACTTTCCGAGCGGATCGTCTAATCGGGTGGCGCGTTTTGATATTTCGGAAGCCATCCGAAAATAGCAGACGAGCGCGAAGCTTCAGGAGCAACCGTCCGGAAAGCCATATTTTCCTTGGTGTGCGAGGCAGGGGTCGAACCCGCGACCTCCTCGGTGTGAAAAAGCGAAGACCGGCGCACGGCTCGTGCCGTCGCACGGAATGCACCAGAATAGCGGGAGAAGCTTGGATCGCCAGACTTCGGGTTAAACGCGCGCCTCACCCTGCCTTTCGCGGTTGGGCGAGCGGCAGGTCCAATTCCACATGATCGTGCAAAACCTTAGGCCTGATCCGACCGCGGGCACCGCGTTCAAGGCGGACAAGCCCGTAGCCTTCCATCGTGCGTAGCGTGCGCGACAGATTGGACTTTGCCTTCCCCGTAATACGTGCCAACTCCTCAAGCGAACCAGGCGCCCTCGCGACAATGACCCGCAGCAGCTCACGGTTTCCGGCTGATAGGACTTTGGCGAACGACTCCGTCGAGGTGAACCAAACTTTAGGCTCATTGAGACCGACGCGGCGCTCGCCGCGGGCCACCGCCATGGTGCGAGCCTTCATCTCCTTGTAACTGGCGATGCCGACTCTCAAGGTCTTCATGAGATCACTCCTCTCTCACGCAGCACCGCGTCAACCACGGACCAAAAGTCAGCCAGTAGGGTTGGCGCATCCTGGTACTCGTACGCCTTGATCGTTTGCAACCGGTGGCGATGATCCTGCGGTCTGCCGTGCTTCCGCCCGCGGACTGAATGGGCGTTGTCGAAACCAACCAGCCGTTCGCCATCCGGCCCGTGTAGTGTGAGCGAGTAGTCGATCCCGTGCGGCTTCTCCTTTGTCACAGGCACCCGCCTGACAACGAACCGGACCCAATGACCGCCTTTCGGGTCCACCACAAGTACCTGCCCGTCAAGGTCAAGAAGCACCTCGAGACTCGGATCGCGCGGCTCCGCCACGTCCTATTGTTATCACACTGAAGCAACTTAATCAAGCGAGCGGGTTGCGGCCAGATGACCGAAACGCAACAGAACCTGAGTACCGCGACAATAGCAAATGGGCAGGAAAATCGAGATCAGCCGTGCGGAAAGGCATGATTTTCATGGTGGGCGAGGCAGGGGTCGAACCCGCGACCTCCTCGGTGTAAGCGAGGCGCTCTACCGCTGAGCTACTCGCCCCCGCACCAGTATACCAGAGCCGCCCAGACGCGCCGCCGTCGGGTCAGGCCGGGATGCGCTGGATCCGAGCCCCGAGCGAACGGAGTTTCTGTTCGAGGCCTTCGTACCCCCGATCGATGTTCTCGAGGCCGGTGATCTCGGTCGAGCCCCGGGCCTCCAGCGCCGCGACGACCATGGCCGCGCCGGCCCGGAGGTCCATGGCCTCCACGGGAGCGCCGGAGAGGGTCGGGACGCCGGTCATCGTGACGGTGTCGCCTTCAACGCGGATGTCGGCGCCCATGCGGCGCAGCTCGTCCGCGTAGCCGAACCGCTTCTCGAAGATCGTCTCCCGAATCGCGCTGCGCCCCGCGGCCATCGTGAGCAGCGCCGCGAGCTGCGGGTGCAGATCGGTCGCGAACCCCGGATACGGCGCCGTGTCCACTTCGACGCCCCGCAGGCCGGTCTCCGCCCTGACCCGGATCCCGGTGGGGTCGGCATCCACGGTCGCCCCGGCTTCGGTCAGCTTGGTGAGGAGCGCCGTGATGTGCTCGCTGATCATATCCACGATTACGACATCGCCGTGCGTCGCCGCGCCGGCGATCAGGTAGGTCCCCGCCTCGATCCGGTCGGGGATGATCGTGTAGGTGGCGCCGTGCAGATCTCCGCTGCCCTCGATCATGATCGTGCTGGTGCCCGCGCCCCTGATGTGGACGCCCAGCAGCGAGAGCAGCACGGCGGTGTCGACGATCTCCGGCTCCCGCGCGGCGTTTTGGAGCACCGTGACGCCGGGGATGCGGGACGACGCCAGCATCATGTTGATGGTCGTCCCCACGCTGCTCCGCGGGACGTAGAAGGTCGCGGGGGTCAGCCGCGGCGCGTACGCTTTGAGGAAGCCGTGCTGAGTGACCACCTGCGCGCCGAGTGTCTCGAAGCCGCGGATATGGAAATCGACCGGCCGGCTGCCGATCACACACCCGCCCGGGAGCGGGACTTCGGCGCGGCCCAGGCGTCCCAGCAGCATCCCGGTCACGTAGATCGACGCGCGCATCTGCCGGCAGAGCTCGTAGGGCGCCACGTGATCGGTGAGGCGCCGGGCGTCCAGTTCCAGCCGGCCCGGGCCGGTGAACTCGGCCGCCATGCCGAGGGCGCGGAGGATGTCGAGCAAGGTCAGGACATCGCGGCAGCGCGGAACGTTTTCCAGCACCGAATGATCCGGGGCGAGGGCGGCGGCCGCGATGATCGCCAGCGAGCTGTTCTTCCCTCCGGCGACCCGCAGGCGGCCCCGGAGGGGCCGGCCCCCCTCGATGAGGAGCTTCTCTACCGTGCGCTCTGTGGCGATCGCGTCAGCGCGGATCAACGGTTCCTCCAAGCGTCACGCGGACGTAGCAGCGGACAAGCTCCTCGAGCAGCAGGTCGCGATCGATCTGCCGGATCAGCGTCCGGGCGTCCTTGTGGCTGGTGATGTAGGTCGGATCCCCCGACACCAGATACCCGACGATCTGGTCCACCGGATTATACCCACGTTCGACCAAGGCGCCGTAGACGTAGCGGAGCGCCTCCTCGACATCCCGAAGCTGGCGCCCTCCAACCTGGAACACCCCGGTCTTCTCGCGCTCTCCCATACTGTACCCCCGTCGGCCGGATCCTAGCGGCAGGCGGACGGCCGGACGCCGGTGTGGACGGCCGCGACGCCCCCGAGCAGGTTGCGGCACCGCACCTGCGCGAACCCCGCCTGCGCCATCATCCCGGCAAATCCCTCCTGGTCGGGCCACGCCCGGATCGACGCCGGCAGGTACAGGTACGCATCCAGATGCCGGGACACGAGGCGCCCCACCCACGGCATCAGCGTGTACGAGTAGCCGTCGTACAGCCCCCGGACGAGGGGGTTGCGGGGCCTGCTGAACTCCAGGACCGCCAGCCGGCCCCCGGGACGGAGCACCCGCAGGATCTCCCGGAGCGCCCCATCGGGATGCACGGTGTTCCGCATCCCAAAACCCACGGTGGCCCCGTCAAAGGCGGCATCCGGCAGCCCCAAGGCCTCGGCGTTTCCCAGGGAAAACTTGACCCGCGCCTCCAGCCCCGCCGCAGCGGTCTTCCGGCGGGCCACCGCGAGCATCTCCTCGCTGATATCTACCCCCAGCACCCGGGCTTCAGGACCGGCCCGGCGGGCCAGGAGCAGCGCAAGGTCCCCGGTCCCGCAGCAGACGTCCACGGCCCGGCCGCCCGGAGGCACCTGAACGAGGGATGCGGCGACCCGCTTCCAGCCATGGTGGAGGCCGCCGCTGATCAGCCCGTTGATGAGGTCATAGCGGGGCGCGATGACCCCGAACATCCGGCGGATGTACCGCGCCTTCTCGTCCTCAGAGACCTGGCCGCGGCCGACGCGCTCGCCGGAGGGTGGCGGCGCGACGGTATCCCGTGGGGTCACAAGGTAGGGTTCGCGCGCGCGAAGAACCTTTCCTGTGGAGTGTGGCGCCCCCGCGCGCGGTCACGCAGGCGCGGCCCGCGGGAGGCTCCCTGCATGAGGCGAAAAGGGGGTGCGCAATGCGGATCGGCCGGCGCCGCGGAGCGCTGGGGCTCACCTGTGTCCCACTCCTCGCTTACCTTCGCCCTACTCCACGCTTACCTTTGCTCCACTCCTCGCTTCGATTGGCTTTCTATCGGCTTTCGGTCGGCCTTACCTTTGTCCCACTCCTCGCTTCGGTCGGCCTTGCCCTCTTGGTGGCGGCCACCGTACTCCCCGGCCGCGTGGACGCCCAGGCGCCGGTGGCGCTGACCTACTACTATCCCGTGGGAGCCTCGGGACCGCTCAACAAGCTCATGACCGAAATGGTCAACGACTTCAACAGCACGCACCCCGGGATCCGGGTCGAGCCCGTGTTTGCCGGCAACTACGTGCAGACGATGGCGAAGGCCATGACCGCCGTGCTCGGAGGAACTCCCCCCGATGTCGCCGTCCTGGACACGCCGGAGCTTTTCTCGCTCCTCGACCGCGACGCCGTCATCCCGCTGGACGATTTCATCGCCCAGAGCGGCGGGAAGACGTGGCTCGACGACTTCTACCAGGCGCTGCTGCTCAACGCGCAGACCGGCGGGCACGTCTACAGCATCCCCTGGCAGCGCAGCACGCCGATCTTCTATTACAACAGGGACATGTTCAGCAAGGCGGGGTTGGACCCCAGCCGGGCGCCGAAGAACTGGACGGAGCTCGTGGAGTACGCGCAGAAGCTGACGATCCGCGACGCCGGCGGCGCCGTCACCCAGTGGGGAGTCGAGGCGCCGGTGGCGGACACCTCCCCCTGGGTCTTCCAGGGGTTCCTGATCGAGGCGGGGGCCCCGTTCTTTGATCCGAACGGCAAGTGGGTAAGGTTCAACTCCCCCGAGGCCGTTCACGCGCTCCAGTTCATCCTGGACCTCCAGAACAAGTACCAGGTGCACCCGCCGGGGCCGACCGGCGCGGCCTTCTGGAGCCAGGTCCCGCAGGACTTCATCCAGGAGAAGGTGGCGATGATCTACTCGACCACCGGGAACATGACGTTCATCCGGACGAACGCGAAGTTCGACTGGAACGCCGGCTTCATGCCCGCCGACAAGCAGTACGGCGCGCCGACGGGGGGCGGGAGCTTCTACATCTTCAACAGGACCTCGGCGGCCAGGCAGGCGGCCGCCTGGACGTTCATCCACTGGATGACCGAGCCCCAGCAGGCCGCCCGGTGGAGCATCGGCACCGGGTACGTCCCGATCCGGAAGACCGAGCTCTCGGCGCCCGCCTTCAAGGACTACCTCCGGCAGGTCCCCCAGGCGCTGACCGCGACCCTGCAGCTCCGGGTCGCCGGGGAGCAGATGACCATCCACGACGTCGACGAGATCGGCCTGCTGCTGGTCACCGCGATCCAGGCGGCGCAGACGGGCCGCCTGACCCCGCAGGCCGCGCTCGACCAGGCGCAGCGCAACGCGACGGCGATCCTCGCCAGGTACCAGTAAGGCCTCGGAGGGCGGCGCGGACGTCCTGGCTCACGCCGTAGGCCCGATCGCCCCGCGCCGGCGAAGGCGGCTGCGGGTCCAGCCCGTCCTGTTCCTCCTCCCCTCGCTCGTCTTCCTGGCGACGTTCACGTACTATCCGATCCTCGCGTCCCTGGAACGCAGTCTGTACCGGGCCAGCGCGACGGTGGCCCGCCCCACGTTCATCGGGCTGGGGAACTACGCGGCCCTGGGGACCGACCCGATCTTCCGGCAGGTCCTCGAAAACAGCGGGGAGTTCTTGATCGGCACGGTCCCGGTGACCGTGGGCCTGGCGCTGGCGCTCGCGCTCCTGCTCAACCGCGCGCACGTGCTCACGACGCCCTTCCGGACGGCGTTCTTCTACCCGACGCTCCTGCCGCTCGTCGGGGCCGCGGCGATCTGGCTCTTCGTGTACACGCCGGGCTACGGCTTGATGGACGTCTATCTCCGGCGCATCGTGGGCGGCGGGGTCAACTGGCTGGGGAGCCCCACGCTGGCGCTCCCGGCGGTGATGATCCTGACCGTCTGGAAGAACGCGGGCTACTACATGCTCTTCTACCTGGCCGGCCTGCAGACGATCCCCGCCGAGCTCTACGAAGCGGCCCGGATCGAAGGGGCCGCGTGGACGCAGCAGTTCCGGGCCGTCACGTGGCCGCTGCTCGGCCCCACCACCCTCTTCGTCCTGTTGATCGCCAGCATCAACGCGTTCCAGGCGGTCGACCAGATCTTCCTGATGACCGGCGGCGGTCCCGACAATCGCACCAACCTGCTCCTCTTTTATATCTACCAGGTGGGGTTCCAGTTCTTCGACCTCGGGAGGGCGGCCACGCTCACCGTCTTCCTGCTGGCCGTCCTGATGGCCATCGCGGCCGCGAGCTTCGGCTTCCTGGAACGGCGAATTCATTACGAGGTCTAGCGAGATCACGATGGGGCGGCGGGCGCGGCGAATTCTCGGCACCTGGCTGTGGGCGCTCGTGGTGGGCGCGCTGGCGTTCATCTGGGTGTTCCCCCTGCTCTGGGCGTTCACGACATCGCTGCGCCCCCCCGGGCAGATCGGGAATGACATCGCCTCGCTGTGGGTCCACCACCCCTCCCTGGCCAACTTCACGGAGGCCTGGTCGGACGCGCCGTTCCTGCGCCTGTACTACAACACCGCCGTGGTGGTCTTCGGGATCCTGGGGGTCCAAGTGGTCACGATCACGCTGGCCGCGTACACGTTCGCGCGCATGGAGTTCTGGGGCCGGGACTTCCTCTTCCGGGTGTTCCTCCTCCAGCTCATGGTCGCGCCCTCCGCGCTCATCTTCCCCAACTTCCAGACCATCAGGAGCCTCGGACTGCTGAACACCCGGCTCGGCATCATGATTCCGTACTTCGCGTCCGCCTTCGGGACGTTTCTCCTGCGGCAGACCTTTCGGTCGGTCCCCCGGGATCTGGAGGATGCCGCCGTGATCGACGGCTGCGGCACCCTACAGACGATCTGGAACGTCTTCCTCCCGCTGGCGAAGCCGACGCTGGTCGCCTTCTCGATCGTGAGCGTCGTCTACCACTACAACGAGTTCCTGTGGCCGCTCATCATCACCGACACCGAGCGGGCGCGGACGGTGACGGTGGGCCTGGCCTCGTTCACCCAGTCCGCGGAATCCGGGGCGCAGTGGAACCTCATCGCCGCCGGGACGGTGATCGTGATCCTGCCGCTCATCGCCGTCTTCATCGTGTTCCAGCGGCGCTTTGTAGAGAGCTTCATGTACTCGGGGCTCAAGGGGTGAGAACGGCGGCCTCACCGATCGGCGAGGCGGCGCAGGAGTCCCAGATCTTCCTCAATGATTCCGGTGGCGACGCCAAGAATCCGCCTATCGGACGGGCTGAGACCGGCGGATCGCCTCGGGGTGGTATGGACGGCCCGCGCCTTACGGCGGGTTGAGATCCGGCCAGGCCCGGCAGCCCTGCGATTGCGTAACGGCTTTTTCTTGGCCACGATCCACTTCCTCCTAATAAACTATAGCATCTGGGCAAAGCCTCGGAAACGCCTGGGATGTGATAAAATGGCGCACGAGGGCCTGTAGCTCAAGGGTAGAGCACCCGGCTCATAACCGGCTGATCCAGGTTCGAGACCTGGCGGGCCCACCAGTGTAAAGAATTCGAGCCGCCGTCCGGAGACGTTCGCGTTACCGGGTCGCCCCAAGAGCGGCCGGGAGCACCTCCGGGGCCGCCCCGGCTGGAACGATCTCCACCGGAGTCAGGGCGCATAGTCCACGCGCACCAGGTACAGCCCGTGCGCCGGGACGTTGGGGCCGGTCCGGCGATTATCGGGATCGCTCAGGAAGACGGCCGGCGCCTCCGCGGGCAGGCGGCCCGTCCCCACCCGAATCAGCGTGCCCACCAGGATGCGCACCATGTGCCGGAGGAACCAGTCCGCGGTGATCGTCACACGGACGCGCGCGCCGGTCCGGCGGCACTCGGCGCGGCTGATGGTGCAGAGGGTCGTCCGGGTCGGTGTGCCGGCGCCCCGGTAGGCCGCAAAGTCGTGCCGGCCGAGGAGCGGGGTGAGCGACCGCTGCATCGCCTCCGTGTCGAGGGGGTCCGGAACATGGTATGCGCGGACGCGGAGCAGCGCGGAGGGAACGGGACGATTCAGGATCTCGTAGCGGTAGGTCCGTGAGATTGCGTCGAATCTGGCGTGAAACCCGGTCGGCGCCTCATGGGCTTCGAGGACGCGGATGTCCGCGGGAAGATGCGCGTTCAGGGCGCCGGGGAACCGGCCGGCCGCAATCCGGCTGCCGGTCACAAGGTGCGCGACCTGCCCGAGCGCGTGTACGCCCGCGTCGGTCCGGCCGGCGCCCACCACCGCCACCGCCTCGCCCGTGACCGCGCGGACCGCCGCCTCGACGGTGGCCTGCACGGAGGGCGCACCGGCCGCCGCGGATCCCCGCTGCCGCTGCCACCCACAGTATCCCGTCCCATCGTATTCGAGCGCCAGCCTGAGGGTCCGCACGGCGCCGCGTCCCTCCCGGGGCCCCGGCCTCGGCGAGCGCCCCAGCGCCCCCGCCTCAGCGTCCCCGCCAGACGGCGGGGGAGACGAGGGCGAGCGCGGCCGCGGCGGCGACCAGGAACAGAGCGGTATAATCTCGCGGGCGCAGGCGCAGTTCGCGCATCCGGGTCCGGTGCTCGCCCCCGCGGTAACATCGGGCTTCCATCGCCACGGCGAGCGCGTCAGCGCGGCGGAAGGCGCTGACGAAGAGCGGCACGAGCAGGGGCAGCAGGGCGCGGGCGCGGCGGGGGAGGCTGCCGCGCGCGAATTCCGCGCCGCGCGCCATCTGCGCCTTCATGATCTTCTCCGCCTCCTCCAGCAGCGTCGGGATGAACCGGAGCGCGATCGTCATCATCATCGCCAGATCGTGCGCGGGAACCCCGACGCGCTGGAAGGGACGCAGGAGGCGCTCCAGGCCGTCCGTGAACTCGACCGGAGAGGTCGTCAGCGTCATCAGCGTCGTCGAGAAGACCAGGAGCAAGAGCCGCCACCCATAGAACGCCGCCTGGGAGAGGTTCTCCCGGGTCACCACCAGCGGCCCCCAGCGGGCGAGCGGATGGCCCCCCTCCTCCCCGAAGAACACCTGCAGGGCGAACGCGAACACCAGCAGCCACAACAGGGGGCGCACGCCGCGCACGACGTATCCCGGCCGAATGCGGGCGACCAGGGTCGCCGCGGCGAGGACGGCGGTCAACACCGCGAGGCCGGCGAACCCCCGAATGGCAAAGATCACGCCCAGCAGTCCCAGCGCCGCCAGGATCTTGGTCCGCGGATCGAGCCGGTGGACGGCGGAGTCCACCGGGACGTACTGGCCGAGGACGAGCCCCTTAAAGAGCTCCATGGCTCCGGCCGCGCACCCGCAGCGCCTCGAGGACGGCGGTTCGCGCTTCGGCCACCGTCAGGATATCGGGCCGGACGGGCAGCCCGCGCTCCCGCAGCCGCTGCCCCAGCAGCGTCATCTGCGGCACCCCCAGCCCGAGGGCCTGGAGCCGGGCCGGGTCGGCGAAGATCTCGCGGGGCCCCCCCTCGGCCACGAGCCGCCCCCGGTCCAGCACGAGCACGCGGCCGGCGAGGCGCGCCACGGCGTCCATGCTGTGGGTGATCAGCACGATGGCCAGCCCCCGTTCGCGGTGGAGCCGGCCGACGTGTCCAAGGATCTCGCGGCGGCCCGTGGGATCGAGGCCCGCCGTCGGCTCGTCGAGGATGAGCATGCGGGGTTCCATCGACAGGACGCCGGCCAGCGCCGCCCGCCGCATCTCTCCCCCGCTGAGCTCGAACGGCGAGCGGGGACCGAACCGATCCGGGTCCAGGCCCACCAGCGTCAGGGCGCGGCGCACCCGCATCTGGACTTCGTCTTCGTCCAGCCCCAGGTTTCGCGGGCCGAACGCCACGTCCGCCGAGACCGTCTCTTCGAAGAGCTGCTGCTCGGGATACTGGAACAGCAGGCCGACCTCCCGGCGGACACGCCGGCGGTCCACCCCGCGGGCGTGGAGGTCACCGCCGTCGAGGTAGACGTGTCCCGCCGTGGGGCGGAGCAGCGCGTTGAAGTGCTGCACCAGCGTCGACTTGCCCGAGCCCGTGGCGCCGATGATCCCGACGAATTCACCCGCCGCGATGGTGAGGGAGACATCGGTGAGCGCCTGGGTCTGGAGCGGCGTCCCGCGGCCGTAGATGTGGGTGAGGTGCTCGCAGCGGATCACGGAGGCGGCGCCAGGATCTCGACCAACTGGTCGATGGTGATCACCCCGGGAGGAACAGGCAGCCCCGCGGCGGCCAGTTCGCCCGCGAGGGTCGCGGCCTCCGGCGGCTCGAGGTGGAGGCGGGCCAGGGCGCTCCCGCGGCTGAAGATCTCTGCCGGAGACCCCTGGAGGACGATCCGCCCCTGGGCCAGCACCAGGACCCGGTCCGCCTGGGCGGCTTCCTCCATCCAGTGGGTGATGAGGACGAGCGCCAGCCCCTCCTGGCGGCTCAGCCTGAGCGCCGTCCCCAGCACCTCCCGCTGCCCCTCGGGGTCGAGCATGGACGTGGCCTCGTCGAGCACCAGGCACCGCGGCCGCATGGCCAGCACCCCGGCGATCGCGACGCGCTGCTTCTGGCCGCCGGAGAGCTGATGGGGCTGGTGACGGCGGACGGATTCGAGCCCGACGGCCCGCAGCGAGCGGTCGACGCGGTCGCGGATCTCGGCCGGGGGAAGCCCGAGATTTTCGCACCCAAACGCGACGTCTTCCTCAACCACGGCCGCGACGATCTGGTTGTCCGGGTTCTCGAACACCATCCCGACGCGCTGCCGCACCTGCCAGACCGCCTCCGGATCGCGCGTGTCGATCCCGTCGACGCGCACTTCGCCCGAGGTGGGGACCAGGAGGCCGTTGAGGTGCTTGGCGAGCGTGCTCTTCCCGGACCCGTTGCCTCCGATGATGGCGAGGCACTCCCCCGGGTAGATGTCGAGATCGAGGCCCTGGAGCGCCGGGGTATCGCTTCCTGTGCCCGAGCGGTAGGTGTGGTGGAGGTCCCGGACCGTGATCAAGGGGGGGACCATGCTGAACCTCTGAGAGGTTCGACCGCCGGGAGCCCGGCCCGGCTGCTACTTCACGAGTTCGAGCAGGGCCATGGGCGCCGCATCGCCTCGCCGGGGACCCGTCCGGATGATCCGGGTATACCCTCCGCGTCCCTTCTGGTACCGGGGCGCGATGGTCCCCACGAGCCGCCGGAGCACCGTGCGGTCGGGCACGATCGTCGACAGCTGCCGCCGGGCGTGCAGATCGCTGCGCAGCGCCAGGTCAATCACCCGGTCCGCGACCTTCTTGGCCTCCTTGGCCTTCGCCTCCGTGGTGGCGATCCGCTCCCGGACGATCAGGGCCGTGACCAGCCCCCGAAACAGGGCCATCCGGGCGCCGCTGTCCCGATTCAGGCGCCGCCCCCGCTGGCCGAGCGTCATCAGGCTCCCCTCCGCCGCAGCTCCAGGCCGAGCCCGGCGAGCTTCTCCTTCACTTCGTCCAGCGACTTCCGGCCGAAGTTTTTCACGTTGACGACTTCGTCTTCGGTCTTCTGGAGCAGATCGCCCAGGGTGTTGATCCCCGCGCGCTTCAGGCAGTTGTACGGCCGGACGGAAAGGTCGAGCTCCTCGATCGGCATCGACGCGATCTTGCTCGTCTCGTCCGTTTGCGGGCCCACCACGATCTCGGGACCGACCGCGGTGCCCACGAAGAGGCGGAAGCAGTCGATGAGCAGCCGGGCGGATTCCTGCAGCGCTTCCTCCGGCCGGATGCTGCCGTCGGTCCAGACCTCCAGCACCAGCCGGTCATAGTCGGCGGCGTGCCCCACCCGGGTATCCTCGACGACGTAGTTGACCTTCTGAATCGGCGAGAAGACCGAATCGACGGGGATCACACCGATGACGTGCTCGCTCTTGCGGTGCCGTTCCGCCGGGACGTACCCCTTGCCGCGCTCCACGACGAGCTCCATGGCCAGATGCGCGTTCTTCCCGTCCAGGGTGGCGATGTGCAGGTCGGGGTTGAGGATCTCGACCTCCGCATCGGGCTGCAGATCGCCGGCGAGCACATCCTTCTTGCCGCGGACATCCAGACGCAGGAGCTTGGGCTTGTCGCTGTGCAGCTTCAAGGACAGTTCCTTCAGGTTGAGGATGACCTGCGTCACGTCCTCCACGACCCCCGGGATCGTCGAGAACTCGTGCAGGACGCTTTCGATCCTCACCGAGGTCACCGCCGCGCCGGAGATGGAGGACAGGAGGACCCGCCGGAGCGCGTTGCCCAGGGTCACCCCAAACCCACGCTCCAGCGGCTCGACGATAAACTTGCCGTAGGTATCAGAGAGTTCCGCGTACTCGATCTTGGGCTTTGTGGTCTCCCACACGTCCGCCAACCCCCTGTTTGGTGCACGCACCACAGGCCCCGCCGTGACCGTGTCTCGCTCCATCATCTCCGTTACCTCGAGTAGTATTCGACGATCAACTGCTCTTGCACGGGCGCATCGATCTCTTCCCGAGAGGGGAGCGTCAGCACCCGCCCTTCCAGCCTCTCGGCGTTGAACTCCAGCCACGCCGGCATCCCGTGGGCCGGTGTCTGGCCCGCGAGCGCCTTAAACTTCGGGAGGTCGCGGCTCCCCGGGGCGACGGCGACGGTCGCGCCCGCCTTGGCGAGGTAGCCCGGGCTCGTCACCCGGCGGTTGTTTACGACGACATGGCCGTGGACGATGAGCTGGCGGGCCTCCTTCCGGCTGGCCCCGAGGCCCAGGCGGTAGACGAGGTTGTCGAGCCGGGTCTCCAGGATCTGCAGCAGTTGCGTGCCGGTGACGCCCTTGGTGCGCGACGCGTCCTGGACGTACCGCTTGAACTGCGCCTCAAACACGCCGTAAAACCGCCGCAGCCGCTGCTTCTCGCGGAGGCGCACCGCAAAGTCCGACGGCTTCCGCCGGCTCGGCCCGTGCATCCCCGGGGGCGTCGTGTCCTTGGACACCGGGCATTTGTCGGTGTAGCACTTCTCCCCTTTCAGGTACAGCTTCATGCCCTCTCTGCGGCAGAGCCGGCAGACGGCGTCGTGGTACCGTCCCATGAGCCCTCCTTTACACCCGCCGCCGCTTGGGCGGCCGGCAGCCATTGTGCGGAATGGGCGTGACATCCTTGATCAGGTTGACTTCCAGCCCGGCCGCCTGGAGCGAGCGGATCGCGGCCTCGCGCCCGGCGCCCGGTCCCTTGACGTAGACTTCGACCTGGCGCACGCCCTGCTCCATCGCCTTGCGCGCGGCGTTCTCTGCCGCGAGGCCCGCGGCAAAGGGCGTCCCTTTGCGGGACCCTTTGAACCCCGACGTCCCCGCGCTCGCCCACGCCAAGACGTTGCCCTGGAGGTCGCTGATCGTCACGACGGTATTGTTGAACGTGGACTGGATGTGGGCGATGCCCGCCGGCACATTCTTCTTTTCCTTGCGCTTGCCGCGTGCCCCCTGCGCCATGCTCCCCTCCTGTGGTCCAGTGCCGCTCGCCCCGACCGCCGCCCGCCGCTAGGCCGAAGCCGCGGCCGGCCCCGCCGGGGCCTTCGCCGCCTTCACCCGGCCGACGGTCTTGCGCGGGCCCTTGCGGGTGCGCGCGTTCGTGCGGGTCCGCTGGCCCCGCACCGGAAGCCCCTTCCGGTGCCGCTGGCCCCGGTAGGAGCCGATCTCGATCAGGCGCCGGATGTCCATCGCCACGTCCCGGCGCAGGTCGCCTTCAACCTTGTAGTTGCGGTCGATCACCTCGCGCAGGCGGGTGACCTCTTCGTCGGTGAGGCTCCGCACGCGGGTATCGGGGTTGACGCCTGTGATCTGGAGGATCTCGTTTGCCCGACTCCGCCCGATCCCATAGATATAGCTCAGGGCCACCTGAACCCGCTTCTCCCTCGGAAGATCTACCCCGGCAATGCGCGCCATCCGTGCCTCCCTAGGATCCTAGCCCTGCCTCTGCTTGTGCTTGGGATTGTCGCAGATCACCATCACGCGGTTGCTCCGCTTGACGATCTTGCACTTCTCGCAGATGCGCTTGACCGATGCCCGCACCTTCACGGCTCATCACCTCTCATGTCCGCCCCACCCTACCGGAACCGGTAGGTGATCCGGCCTCGGGTCGGATCGTAGGGCGAGAGTTCCACCTTCACGCGGTCGCCGGGGAGGATGCGGATGAAGTGGATCCGCATCTTGCCCGAAATATGGGCCAGCACCTTGTGCCCGGACGACAGCTCCACGCGAAACATCGCATTGGGGAGCACTTCGACCACGGTCCCCTCAACCTCGATGACATCCTTCTTGGCCACCGGCTACTCCGCCGCCGCCGAGGGAGCGGCTGCGCTGATGGCCGCCCGGATGTCCTCGTCGGTGACCGGCTGCCCCCCCGCCAGCCTCTCCACGAGGGCGGCCGGGGCCGTTCCGCCGAACTCGAGATGTCTGACGTTCTTCCGCTTGGGACGCGCGACGCCGCGGCTCCGGCCGTCCGCCACGAGCACGACCCCCGGGGCTTCCGACGCGATGACCACGTAGACGGCGCCCGCGTCCCGCCCCAAGCGGGACGTGGCGAGCCGCCCCAGCAAATCCGGCGTCGACGCTTTCTCAACCAAGCAAAGAAACATTATACCGATTCATCGGGCGAAAGTCTAGTGAGGACGATCGGCCCGTCGTCCCCCACGGCCACCGTGTGCTCGAAGTGCGCCGACGGCTTGTGGTCCCGCGTGCGCACCGTCCACCCGTCGGCTTCCATGACGACCTCCGAGGTCCCCATGTTGACCATCGGCTCGATCGCGAGCGTCATCCCCCGGCGGAGCACGACGCCGTTGCCGGGGCTGCCGAAGTTCGGGATCTGCGGGTCCTCATGGAGCTTGCGGCCGATTCCGTGCCCCGCGAACTCGCGGACCACCGAGAACCCGTGCTGCTCGACGTATCGCTGGATCGCCGCGCCGACGTCCCCGAGGCGCCCCTCCGGCCGGATCGCGCGGATGCCGATCTCGAGGGCCTCCGCCGTGACCCGGAGCAGCCGCGCGACCGCCGGCGACACCCTCCCGACGGGGACCGTCACCGCCAGGTCCCCGTGGAACCCGTCGAGCACCACGCCCAGGTCCAGGCTGATGATCTCCCCTTCGACGAGCCGGCGCGGGCCCGGGATCCCGTGCACGACCTCGTCGTTCACCGAGGTGCAGATGCTGGCCGGGAACCCCCGGTAGCCCAGGAACGACGGCTCTCCGCCGAGCTCGCGGATCCGGGCTTCCGCGATCCGGTCCAGTTGGGCCGTCGTCGCCCCCGGCCGCACCGCCGCCACGACCATCTGCAGGGCCTGGGCGGCGGCCTGCCCGGCGCGGCGCATCGCCGCCAGGTCGGTGGCCGTCTTCACCATGATCATGGGCTGGCCGCCCGCGACCTGACGAACTGGAGGATCTGCTCGTGCACCGCCTCGACCGGCCGCTCCGCATCGACCGCCAGGAAGAGCCCGCGCTTCCGGTAGTGGTTCACGAGGGGTGCCGTCCACTGGCGGAAGACCTGGAGCCGGTGAAGTACGGTGTCCGGCGCGTCGTCCTTCCGCTGCACCAGCGCCGTGCCGTCGAGGTCGCAGCGGCCGGGCGTCTTGGGGGGGTTGTTGCCCAGGTGATAGATCGCTCCGCAGGTGGGGCACACCCGCCGCCCCGTCAGGCGGCGCAGCAGGACCTCCTCGTGGATCTCGAAGGACACGACCGCATCCAGGCCGCGATCCCGCTCCGCCAGCAGGGCGTCCAGATAGTCGGCCTGCGGGAGCGTCCGGGGATAGCCATCGAGGATGACCCCGCGGGCGGTGTCCGGTTGGGCCAGCCGGATCCGGACGATCTCGTCCACGATCTCATCGGGCACGAGGTCCCCGCGCTGCATGTACTCGGTCGCGCGTCTCCCTACGTCGGTGCCGTCGCGCACCGCCACCCGGAACATGTCGCCGGTGGACACGTGCGGGGGCCCGTAGCGCTCGTGGAACAGGGCGGCCTGCGTGCCCTTGCCGGCGCCGGGGGGACCCATGAACACGAGATGCAGGGTCTTCACTTCATGAAGCCTTCGTAGTGACGCATCAGCACGTACGCTTCGATCTGCTTCATCGTCTCCAGGGCCACGCCCACGACGATGAGGAGCGACGTGCCGGCGAGGTAGAGGGTCAGCTGTCCGGTAAAGCGCCCCAGGGCGATCGGCCCCACGGCGATCAGGCCGAGGAAGATCGCGCCGACCAGGGTCAGCCGCTCGAGGATCCTGGTCAGGAACTCGGTGGTCGGGCGGCCGGGGCGGATCCCGGGGACGAACCCGCCGTACTTCTTGATGTTGTCGGAGACGTCGTCGGGATCGAAGCTGACGGCCGTGTAGAAGTACGTGAACACGATGATCAGGATGAAGTAGAGCGCCGCCCCGAGGGCATTGTTGATGCTCAACGCGTTCCCGATGCGCTGCAGCCACGGCCAGGCGGAGAACTGCGCGACCGTCTGGGGGAACTGCAGGACCGAGATGGCAAAGATGATGGGGATGACCCCGGCCGACGCGATCCGGATCGGCAGGTGCGTCGTCTGTCCCCCCACCATCCGGCGCCCCACGATCCGCTTGGCGTACTGGATCGGGACCTTGCGCACGGCCTGCGTCACGAAGATGACCAGGACGATGCTGGCCAGGATCATGGCGATGTCGAAGAGCGCAAACAGCACCGAGGACTCGCCCACCCGCGCCAGCGCGACCGTCTGCTTGAGCTGGTTGGGCAGCCGGGCGACGATGCCCCCGAAGATCAGGAGCGAGACGCCGTTCCCGATCCCGTACTCGGTCATGATCGATCCCATCCAGGTCAGCACCATGGTCCCCGCCACCAAGGTGGTGACGACCTCCCCGAAGACGAGCGGCCGGGCGTCGGGGAGCGCGCCGAGGTTGCGGATCAGGATGGTCTGGCCGATGGCCTGGATCACGGCGAGGAACACCGAGAGGTAGAGCGTGTACTGCCCGATCCGGCGCCGCCCGGCTTCCCCCTCCTCCCGGTGGATCTCCTTCAGGCGGGGGAAGACGACTTCGAGCAGGCTGAAGATGATCGAGGCGGTGATGTAGGGGAAGACCCCCAGCGCAAAGAGGGCGAACCGGGAGAGCGCCCCGCCCACGAACAGATCGATGAACCCGAACACGTTCCCCTGCTGGCTGAAGATGGACTGAAGGCGCGCGACATCGACCCCCGGCACCGGGATGTGCGACCCCAACCGGAAGATCGCCAGCATGCCGATCGTGAACAGGAACTTCCGGCGGAGATCCGGGATCCGGATGATGTTGGTGAGCCCCGGAATCATGCCAGCACCTCGGAGCGCCCGCCGGCGGCCTCGATGCGCGCCCGCGCCCCTTTGCTGAAGGCGTGGGCCTTGACCACCAGGGCGTGCGGCAGCTCACCGCTCCCGAGGATCTTCACCCGGTCCTCCCGCACGAGCCGGGCCTGCCTGAGCGTATCGGGGGTGACTTCGCTTCCGGCCGGGAACACGCTCAGCCGGCCGACGTTGACGACCCCCATCCTCGAATGCGGGGGCCCTCCGGTCATATTGCTTCCCGCGCCGCGGACGCCCCGCCGGTAGGGGATCCGCTTCACCAGGGGGAGCTGTCCTCCCTCGAATCCCGGCCGGGTCTGCCCTCCGCTTCGCGCCTTCTGGCCCTTGGCGCCGCGGCCCGCGGTGTTCCCCCGGCCGGAGGAGCCCCCGCGCCCGACGCGGCGCTTGCGACGGCGGGCGCCGCGGGGCGGCTTGAGTTCACCGAGCCGCATGATCCACCTCTTCGATCGACACCAGGTGCCCGACCCGCTTGAGCGCGCCGGTCACCGAGGGCGACAACGAGTGCTCCCGCGCCGACCCCATCCGCCGCAGGCCGAGCGCCGAGATGATCCTCCGCTGGGTCGCCGGCCGTCCGATCAGGCTGCGGCGCAGCGTCACCCTCACCCGCCGGACCGGACCCGTCCGGCCCGCGGCGGAGGCGCCGGGCGCTCCCTTGGCCTTTACGCGCCCTGCCACTGCGCCGCCCTCCGGCCGAGCAGGTCCTGAATCGTCTTGTGCCGCTGCGCGGCCACCTCGCGGGGATCGCGGATATCCAGCATCCCCTTGAGGGTCGCCCGGGCCTGGTTGATGGGATTGTTGCTGCCGAGCGACTTGGTGAGGATATCCTTCACCCCGGCGGCCTCCAGCACCGCCCGCACCGGTCCGCCGGCGATGACCCCGGTCCCCCGGGCGGCCGGGCGCAGCATGACCTTGGCGGCGCCGAAGTCCGACACGATCTCATGGTGGACCGTGGTGCCGTTGAGCGACACCGCCATCAGGTTTTTCTTCGCATCCTCGGTCCCCTTGCGGATCGCATCGGGGACTTCCCCCGCCTTGCCGAGCCCGATCCCGACGTGGCCGTGCTCGTCGCCGACGACGACGAGCGCGCTGAAGTTGAACCGCTTGGCCCCCTTGGTCACTTTGGCCACGCGGTTGATCCAGATCGCCCGTTCCGTCGTCAGGTTGACGGTCTCGGCATTGACGCGCCGGTGCAGGTACTCGAGGTTCGCCGGTTTTGGCGCTGGTGGTGGCTCGAGCTTCCGGAGCTTCCCCCGGATCTTGCCCCCTTTGCCTTTCCCCTTGCCCTTGGTTCGCGGCATTCGTTCCCCCTGCTCTAGTCGAGCCGTTCCATCAGAATTCCAACCCGCCCTCGCGGGCGCCGTCGGCCAGCGCTTTCACGCGGCCGTGATAGAGATACCCGCCCCGGTCGAACACGACCCGCCGGATGCCCTTGGCCTGCGCCCGCCGCGCGATCAGGCGGCCGACGAGACGCCCCGCGTCCGATTTCTTGACACCCGCCGCCTCGGCTTTGATCTCGGGGTCGAGCGTCGACGCCGCCGCCAGGGTGCGCTGGGACCGATCGTCGATGACCTGGGCGTAGATGTGGGCCAGGCTCCTGAAGACGGACAGCCTTGGCCGGTCCCCGTTCCCCTGGACCGCCCGGCGGATCCGGAGATGCCGGCGCTGGCGCGTTTCGTTGCGGTCCCTGTGCTTGATCATGCCCCACCCTTCGCGGCGCCGCCGGCGGCACCGGCGCCGGCCACCGCCTTGCCCGCCTTGCCGGGCTTGCGCCGGACGCGCTCGCCCAGATACCGGATCCCTTTGCCCTTGTACGGGTCCGGCTCCCGAATGGCGCGGATGCTCGCCGCCGTCTGGCCGACCGCCTCCTTGTCGCTCCCGCTGACCACGATGCGGTTGGGGGCGGGGGCGTCCAGCTGAACCCCCGCCGGCGGCCGGAGCTCCACCGGATGAGAGAACCCCACCTGCAGGGTGAGGTTGGCGCCCTGCTTGACCGCGCGGTAGCCGACGCCCTGGATCTCAAGCTCGACCCGGTACCCCTTGGTCACGCCCTGCACCATGTTGGCGATCAAGGCCCGGGTCAACCCGTGCAGGGCGCGGTGGAAGCGGTCCTCGTTCTGCCGGCTCACCACGATCTTCCCGTCCTCGACGGCGACCCGCATCGCCTGGTGCACGGAGCGCTCCAGCGTGCCCTTTGGGCCGGCGACCCGCACGACGGGGCCGGACACCTTCACCTCGACCCCCGCCGGAATGCCGATCGGCAGCCTACCAACCCGCGACATCGTTCGGTCCTACCATTGTCCCACTCCTCGCTTCGATTGGTTTTCCTGCCCGGCCGGCCCGCACGATTACCAGATGTAGCACAAGACCTCTCCCCCGAGCCCGGCCTTGCGGGCCTCGCGGTCCGTCATGACGCCCTTGGAGGTCGAGAGGATGGCCACGCCGAGCCCGCCGCGGACGCGCGGAATGTCCGTCCGCCGGGAGTAGTAGCGCAGGCCGGGCCGGCTGACGCGGCGGAGGCCGGTGATGATGCCTTCCTTCCGCTCCCCGTAGCGGAGATGGATCCGCACCATTTCGGGATGGTCCTTGTCCACATGGTAGTCCGCGATGAATCCCTCCGTTTTGAGGATCCTCGCGATCTCCAGTTTCATCCGCGACGTGGGAACGGTCACCAGCGGGTGCCGCGCCACGAGCGCATTCCGGATCCGGGTCAGCATATCGGCAATGGGATCGGTGATCACACCCACGGTCTCACCTCACCAGCTCGCCTTCACGACGCCGGGGATCTCCCCCTTGTGCGCGAGGTCGCGCAGGCAGATCCTGCACAGGCCGAACTTCCGGAAGACCGCCCGCGGCCGGCCGCAGTTCCGGCACCGGCTGTACCGGCGCACCTTGAACTTCGGCGGCTTCCGCCACTTGATGAGCAGGGCCTTCTTCGGCATGCTCCCTACGCCCCCTCGCGGACCGGCAGGCCGAGGGATCGGAGCAGCTCCCGGGCCTCCTCGTCCGTGCGCGCCGTCGTGACAATCGCGATGTCCATCCCGCGGATCTTGTCCACCTTGTCGTAGTCGATCTCCGGGAAGATCAGCTGCTCGCGAATCCCGATGTTCATCCCTCCCCGGCCGTCGAACGAGCGGGTGGGGATCCCCTTGAAGTCCTTGATCCGCGGCAGGCTGATGTTGAACAGCTTGTCCAGGAACTCGTACATCCGCTCGCCGCGCAGGGTGACCTTGCAGCCGATCGGGTTCCCCGCCCGCAGCTTGAAGGCGGCGATCGACCGGCGGGCGCGTGTGACCACCGGCCGCTGGCCGCTGATCAGGGTCAGCGTCTCCACCGCCTTGTCCAGGTGCCGCTGATCCTGCAGCGCGTCCGCCACCCGCATGTTGATGACGACCTTCTCCACCCGGGGCACCCGCATGACGTTCGTGTACCCCATGCGCTTCTGCAGCTCCGGCGCGACCACGCGCTTGTAGCGCTCGCGCAGGCGCACCAGCCGTGGCTCCTTCGTCGCGGCCGCTCCCGCCGCAACCTCTGCTTGCCGTTGGCTCCTCTCCGGTTTGGAGCCCCCGCCGGGGGCAACCTCTGCTTGCCGTTGGCCCCTCTCCGGTTTGGAGCCCCCGGAGGGGGGAGGGGCGCCCTGCGGCGCTGCCGGCTTGCCCCCTGCCGGGGAAGCGCCCTGCGCTACCTGCGCCGGGGCCGCGGCCGCTCCCGCCGCTACCTCTGCTTGCCGTTGGCCCCTCTCCGGTTTGGAGCCCCCGGAGGGGGAACGACCCCCTGCGGGAGAACCGCCCTGCGCGCCCTTGGCCGGGGCCTCTTCCGCCCCCTGCGGTCCCGCGGGACGTCCCTCTGCCGGGGAAGCGCCCCGCGCGCCCTTGGCCGGGGCCCCTTTCGCGCCCTGCGGTCCCGCCGGACGGCCACCTTTCCCGGGGGCCGCGTCCTTCCCGGCTGCTGCGTCCGAACGGCTAGGCTTTGTCAATGATCTCTCCGCAGTGACGGCAGACGCGAACTTTCGTCCCGTCCTCAATGGTCTGGTGCCCGAAGCGGACCGCGCGCCCGCACCGCGGGCACACCAGCATGGCCTTGCCGGACGGAAACCGCATCTCTTTTTCCACGATCCCGCCGGAGGGCATCTTCTCGTTGGGTTTCATGTGCTTCTTCGCCACCATCACCCCTTCGACGATGATCCGGCCGTCCTTCGGGAATACGCGCAGCACCTTTCCGCGCTTCCCGCGGTAGCGGCCCACGATCACCTCGACGGTGTCCCCCCGCTTCACGTGCACCGCCGTGCGCATCACAGAACCTCCGGTGCGAGTGAGATGATCTTCATGAACTGCTTGTCCCGGAGCTCCCGGGCCACCGGCCCGAAGATCCGGGTCCCCCGGGGGTTCTGCTGGTCGGTGATCAGCACGGCGGCATTGTCGTCGAAGCGGATATACGACCCGTCCGGCCGCCGCAGCGGATTGGCCGTCCGCACGACCACGGCGCGCACGATCTCCCCCTTCTTGACCCCGCTGTTGGGGATGGCCTGCTTCACCGTCGCGACGATCACATCCCCGATCCCGGCGTACCGCCGCCGGGACCCCCCGTAGACCCGAATGCACATGATCTCCCGCGCCCCGGTGTTGTCTGCCACCCGCAGCCGCGTGTAGTTCTGGATCACCCGCGCCCCTCCATCGCGCCTACCGCGCCCGCTCCAGCACCTGGGCCACCCGCCACCGCTTGTCCCTGCTCAGCGGCCGGGTTTCGGCGATGAGGACCTTGTCGCCGAGGTGCGCCTCACCCGCCTCATCGTGCGCTTTGAACCGCCGGCTGTGGCGGACGATCTTCCGGTAGAGCGGGTGGCGGCCGGTCGTCACGACCTCCACCACCACCGTCTTCTGCATCTTATCGCTCACGACCATGCCCACGCGGGTCTTGCGCGCCGCGCGCGCGGCCTGCGGCTCCGCCATCACGTGCTCCCCCCCGCCGCCTCGCCCGTCCGCTCGCGCTCGCCCAGCACCGTGAGGAGCTGGGCCACGGTGCGGCGCAGCAGCACCACCCGGGCCGGGTTCAGCAGTTTGCCGGCGGCCCGCTGCAGCCGCAGGCTGAAGAGCTCCTGCCGGGCCTCCTGCAGCCGCTTGTGTAAATCGGCCGCACCCAATTCCCGCAACTCGGACACGCTCATGCCTCAACGCCCATGCGGTGGACGAACTTGGTCCTGATGGGCAGCTTGTGCCCGGCCAGGGTCAAGGCCTCGCGGGCCACCTCCTCGGTGACCCCCCCGAGCTCGAACATCATCCGGCCCGGGCGCACGACCGCCACCCAGAACTCCGGGTTGCCCTTCCCGCTGCCCATCCGGGTCTCGGCCGGCTTCTTCGTCACCGGTTTGTCCGGAAACACGCGGATCCACAGCTTGCCGCCCCGCTTGATGAAACGGGTCACCGCCCGCCGGGACGCCTCGATCTGCTGGGCCGTGACCCACCCGCGGCCGGTCGCCTGGAGCCCGTACTCCCCGAACGACACCGTGGCGCCGCGGTGCGCTTCGCCGCGCATCCGTCCCCGGTGAGCCTTACGAAACTTCACCCTCTTGGGCATCAGCATGTGGTTCCGGCCTCCTCTGCACAACGACCCGCGGCATCCGCGACGGGAGCACGACCGTCTCCCCCGGTCGGCCGCGCATCTCGCCCGGACGGCGGCGCTCCGGGAGCACATCCCCTCGGTAGATCCACACCTTCACGCCGATCCGGCCGTACGTGGTCAGCGCCTCCGCAATCCCGAAGTCGATATCGGCCCTCAGCGTCTGCAGGGGCACCCGGCCGTCCCGGTACCATTCGTATCGGGCGATCTCGGCGCCGGCGAGCCGGCCGCGGCAGGAGATCCGGATGCCCTTCGCCCCGCTGCGCAGGCTGCGGGCCACGGCCTGCTTCATCGCCCGCCGGTAGGCGACCCGCCGCTCGAGCTGGCCGGCCACGTTCTGCGCCACGAGCACCGCCTCGAGCTCCGCGCGGCGGATCTCCTGCACGTTGAGCTGGATCTGCTTGGCGGTCATCGCCTCGAGCTCTTTCTTCAGGGCGTCGATCCCCGTCCCGCCCCGCCCGATGATGATGCCGGGCCGGGCCGAGTGGATGGTGATCCGCACACGGTTGTCCGTCCGCTCGATCTCGACGCGGGAGATCCCGGCGCGTCCCAGCTTCCTCTTGATGTGCCGGCGCAGGGTCTGATCTTCCTGGATGAGGTCGGGGAAATTCTTCTCCGCGTACCACTTCGACTCCCAATCCTTGACGATCCCGAGCCGCAACCCGATTGGATGGATCTTTTGCCCCACCGGCCGCCTCCCTATTCGCCCTGCACCACAACCGTGATGTGGCTGCTCCGCTTCTTGATGACGTCCGCCCGGCCTCGGGCCCGCGCCTGCATCCGCCGCTGGCTGGGGCCGCTGTCCACGTAGGCCCGCGCCACGGTGAGCGTCGTCCGGGCCAGTTCGAGATTGTTCTCCGCGTTGGCGGCCGCCGACTTCACGACCTTCGCCACCTCCCGCGACGCCCGGTTGGGCGAGAACCGAAGCACGGCGAGGGCTTCGTCGACCGCCTTCCCCTTGATCAGCGCCATGACGGGCCGGACCTTCCGGGGGGAGATGCGGACGTACCGGGCAACGGCCTTCACTTCCACGCGAACTCCTCCCTCACGACGGCTTCGCCGCCGGTGCCGGCGCCGGGGCGCCCGCAGGCGTGGGGCCGCCCGGCCGAGTCGACTGGACCGTGGTCGTCTTCTCCACCCGCGCCCCGTGACTCTTGAACGTCCGCGTGGGGGAGAACTCGCCCAGTTTGTGCCCGACCATGTTCTCCGTCACGTAGACCGGAACGTGCTTTCGCCCGTCGTAGACGGCGATGGTGTGCCCCACCATCAGCGGCACGATCGTCGATCGCCTGGACCACGTCCGGATGACCCGCTTCTCGCGGGACTTGTTCAGCGCTTCGATCTTGTCCATCAGGTGCCCGTCGACAAACGGGCCCTTCTTGACCGACCGGCTCATGCGTGCGCGCGCCTCCCCGCCCGACCCCGCCGCGCGCCCTGGGCCCTCATGCCTGCCTCCGGTCGCGCACAATGAACTTGGTGCTCGGCTTCGCCCTCGTCCGGGTCTTGTAGCCCAGCGTCGGCTTCCCCCACGGGCTGACCGGGCCGGGCATCCCGATCGGGGACTTGCCCTCGCCCCCGCCGTGCGGATGGCTCGACGGGTCCATCGCCACGCCGCGCACGTGGGGGCGCCGGCCCAGCCACCGCGACCGGCCGGCTTTGCCGATCATGATCGCTTCGTGATCGAGGTTGCCCACCTGCCCCACGGTGGCGCGGCAGTCGAGGTGGATCATCCGCACCTCGCCCGACGGCAGGCGGAGCTGCGCGTACTCGCCTTCCTTCGCCATCACCTGGGCGGCGGCCCCGGCGCTCCGCACCAGCTGTCCGCCCCGCCCGATCTGCAGTTCCACGTTGTGGACCGACGTCCCGAGCGGGATCGCGCGCAGCGGCAGCGCGTTGCCGGGCCTGATCTCCGCCTCGCGCCCCGAGGCGACGACGTCGCCCACCCCCAGGCCGACCGGGGCCAGGATGTACCGCTTCTCGCCGTCCCGGTAGTGGAGGAGCGCGATCCGCGCGGACCGGTTTGGATCGTACTCGATGCTGGCGACCCGGGCGGCGATCCCGTCCTTGTCGCGCTTGAAGTCGATCAGCCGATACCGGCGCTTGTGGCCGCCCCCCTGGTGCCGGACGGTCAGTTTCCCCTGCGCGTTGCGGCCGCCGCGGGACCTGTGTGGCCGCAGCAGTCCCCGCTCGGGCTCCGTGGTGGTGATGTCCTCGAAGGTCGAGACGGTCATGAACCGCCGCCCGGGGGTCACCGGCTTGAACTTCTTCACGCCCATCGCATCAGGCCTCCGCTCGATCCGGCATCCCGCTAGCCGAGCTGCTCCAGGTCGATCTTGTCGCCTGCCGCCAGCGTGACCACCGCCTTGCGGAACGCCGGCTCCTGATAGTGGTGCTGCCCGCGGCGCCGGGCCCGGCCGGGAATGGTGATCACATTCACCTTCGTGACTTTCACCTTGAAGAGCTGCTGCACGGCCTCCCGGATCACCGGCTTGGGGGACCTCCGATCGACCTCGAACGTGTACTTGTTGATCGTGGTGCCCCGCATGCTCTTCTCCGTCACGATGGGACGGCGGATCACCTCGCGCGGATCGTTCATGGCGCGACCGCCTCCGTGATCCGCCCGAGCGCCTCCCGCGTCACGAGCACGTGCTCGCAGGCGAGGATGTCGTGCACGTTGAGCGCGGTGGCGGGGAGGACGCGCAGCCCAGGCAGGTTGGCGGCGGACCGCGTCGCCGTCTGATCCGGCGCGGCCGTGATCAGCAGGACGCCGTGCCTCCGGCGTGAGCCAGCACGTCCCCGCTTCTGCGGCGACGCCGCCCAGCCGAGCGCCCGCACCAGGCCGGCCAGGACCTTCGTCTTGGGCGCCTCCAGGTCCAGCCGGTCGAGCACGGCGAACTGCCCGGCGGCCGCCCGGGCCGCCAGCGCCGAACGAAGCGCCAGGCGGCGCACCCGCCTGGCGAGCCGGTACCCGTGGTCCCGGGGGGTCGGCCCGAAGATGATTCCGCCCCCGACGAACAGCCCCGCTCCCCGGCCCCCGTGCCGGGCGCGCCCGGTCCCCTTCTGCCGGTACAGCTTCCGGGTGCTCCGGTCGACCATCCCGCGGCTCAGCGTCGAGTGCGTTCCCCGGCGGCGTCCGGCGAGCTGCCAGAGCAGCGCTTCGTGGAGCACCGCCGTGTGCGGCTTGGCCTCGAGCACCGGGGGCAGCGGGACCTCCCCGACCTGCTTGCCCTGGGCGTCGTAGACCGTCACCATGCTCATGCGCGGCCTCCGGCCTTCCGGAGGAGCACGAGGCTCCCCCGGGGACCGGGCAGCGCACCCCGGATCAGGAGCACGTTGCGCTCCACGTCGACCGAGACCACGGACAGGCCCCGGACGGTGGCGCGCGCTCCCCCCAGGCGGCCGGGGGCGCGCGTCCCGGGCAGCACCCTGGCAACGTTGCTCATCCCGACGCTGCCCACCGCCCGGTGCATCAGGCTGTTCCCGTGGGAGTCCCGCTGTCCGCCGAAGTTGTGCCGCTTCATCGCCCCGGCGAATCCCTTGCCCTTGCTCACGCCGACGACGTCGACCCGGTCGCCCTTGGCAAACACGTCCGCCTTGATCGACTGCCCGACCTCGGCCTGCTCGCCCTGCGCCAGGCGCACCTCGCGGATCACCCGGTGAGGCTTGAGCCCCTTGCGCGCGAACACGCCGCGGGCGGGCTTGTTGACCTTGCCCTCCGGCACCTCGCCGAACCCCAACTGGACCGCCGCGTACCCCTCGCGCTCCGGGGTGCGCACGCCGACGACCAGGCAGGGGCCCGCCTCGACCACGGTCACCGGCACGACGTTGCCCGCGTCGTCGAAGATCTGGGTCATGCCGAGCTTCTTACCGAGCAGCGCAGGCATCGTCGCTCACTCCGCCCCCGCCAGCACTTTGATCTTGATGTCGACGCCGGCCGGGAGGTCGAGGTGCATGAGCGCGTCCACGGTCTTGGACGTCGGCTCGAGGATATCGATCAGACGCTTGTACGTCCGGAGCTCGAAGTGCTCCATCGATTCCTTGTCGATGTGCGGCGAGCGGATGACGCAGTAGAGGTTGCGGTCGATCGGCAGCGGGACCGGCCCCGAGATGCGGGCGCCGGTCCGCTTGACCGTGTCCACGATCTTCTCCGCGGACTGGTCGAGGATCTTATGATCGTAGGCCTTGAGCTTGATCCGGATCTTCTGCGCCATCCCCCGCTCCTCTAGTTCCGCTGCCTATTCGATCCGGGAGGGGCGCAGGGATTGCTCCTTCGCTCCCGGGTGGCAGCTTCGCTTTGCCACCGCAGGCGCCGAGTCCCTCTCGGCGCCGTAGGGGTCGCAGCCATCCACTGATTGGATTCCAGTGAAGGCTCCGACCAACCTCCGCTCAGGAGCAATCCCTGCGCCCTTCCTCATCACATCATCACCGGCGAGTCATGCGGGAGGCGCATTACTCCAGGATCTTCGCCACCACGCCCGCGCCCACCGTCCGCCCGCCTTCCCGCACCGCGAACCGCTGCCCTTCCTCCAGCAACCGCTGCCCTTCCTCCAGC
>VBAK01000065.1 GCA_005882275.1 Candidatus Segetimicrobium genomatis | reverse complement strand
GTAGAGAGAATCCGACCATTGTCACTTTCAGCTCTTCAGTGCGATATGCACGCCGTCGGCTGATAAATTGAATTTCAGCCCTACCTCGGTCGAGACGAGCTTGATGACCACGCCGTGCTCATTCTTGAGGTAGACAGCAGCGCCCCCTCCGGCCACGGTAATACCAGCACTCGCGGCGACATAGTTCCCGGCGAAGTCCGAAAGATCCCTCAGGTTATAGACGCTCCCCGCAGCTGTGTAATTGGTCGCGCCCACGTCGACGATGGAGACTCCCTTGATCGAGAACTGATGGAACCCGTCGCGGTACTTGAGCTCACCGTGACCCCAGGTATAGCCGATGCCGGCAGCTACGCTGCCGCCCCTCAGGGTCACGGCGCCGTCGGGTGTAGCATTGTCTGCGACCGGGGCGGACGAATCAGCCTCGCGCCCATACGCGGCGGCGCCGAGCAGAGTGCACGCCGCCAAAGAAATGATCATGTTGCGCATCGAATAACACCTCCACGAAAAAATCTGATCGTCATCCGCAAACGGCTAAATAGTGCCGCCGCGTCTACGAACATGAGACTGAAGCAAACGCACATTCTTTGTCTTCTCCCGAAAGGGTCACCGCACCACCCCCCGCCCGGAGATCGTACACATGCGCCGAGCCTGCTGGGTGTGCTGGCCGCGATCGCGGTGCTCGTGGCATTGTAGACTCGATGGTCTCGCAAACTGTTTCCTCCTGGGGAAATCTGGCTCGCTCGTCATCCACGCTGTATGGACTGCGAAGCCGCCACGATGCGTTTCCAGCCATCCCCGTCGGTTCCACAATCCTGCCCTACGGAAACGGCCGCAGTTATGGCGACAGCTGCCTCAACCCGGGCGGCGCGCTGCTGCTGACGCGATCCATGGATCGCTTCATCGCCTTCGATCGCGACGCGGGCCTTATCACTTGCGAAGCCGGTGTCCTGCTGGCAGACATCCTGCAGTTGACGGGCCCTGCGGGCTGGTTTCTTGCGGTCGTCCCGGGCACATCCGCCGTTACGGTCGGGGGGGCTATCGCGAATGACGTGCACGGCAAGAATCATCATCGGGCGGGGACCTTTGGACGCCACGTCAGAGAGTTCGAGCTGCTCCGCTCAGATGGGCAACGGCTGACCTGTTCACCACAGACGAACGCGGACTGGTTTGGGGCGACCATCGGAGGTCTCGGCTTGACGGGCCTCATCACCTGCGCGCAGTTGCAGTTGCGACGCATCGCGGGCGCGGAGATGGAACTGGAGGTCATCAGGTTCGCGAATCTCGATGAATTCTTCCGCCTCAGTGAGGTTTCCGACCAGAACTTCGAGTACACGGTCGCGTGGATCGACTGCTTGTCTCGCGGAAGAAGTCTGGGACGGGGTCTGCTCCAGCGAGCCAATCATTCGGCAAGTCCGGTGGAGCACCCAAAGCACCGTATGGGCCATCTGGCCGTGCCGTTCACACCGCCGTTCTCTCTCGTCAACACCGCGACGCTGCGGCTCTTCAATTTCTTGTACTATCATCGCCCGGGTACCAAGCGACACCGCCGCGAGCACTTTCAGAGTTTCTTCTTTCCGCTGGACAGCGTGGCTAACTGGAATCGGCTCTACGGTCCGCGTGGGTTCTATCAGTATCAGTGCGTCATACCCGGGCAGGCAGGGCCGGAGATGACCGCGCAGCTCCTCGAGAAGATTGCACGAAGCGGCCAGGGCTCGTTTCTTGCCGTGCTCAAGCAGTTCGGGAGCCTGACCTCCCCAGGCATGCTGTCGTTTCCGCGGTGCGGTGTAACTCTGGCACTTGATTTTCCCAATACGGGAGCTCGGATCGAGCGCCTTTTCATACATCTGGATGAGATCGTCGCCGCGGCCGGAGGGCGGCTGTATCCGGCGAAGGATGCCCGCATGCCGGCTGAGCTCTTCCGCAATACCTATCCGCGTTGGGGCGAATTCGAGCGCTACGTCGATCCGGCTTTCTCCTCGGGCTTCTGGCGACGGGTCACCCAGGGCGAAGTCGTGGTACACGGCGGAGGACCCGCGACGGAGAGCGCGTGAGCCGAACGCTCATCATTGGTGCCACGTCCGCGATTGCCGAGGCAACCGAACGTCTGCTCGCGGCCCGGGGCGATGCGCTCTACCTGGTCGGGCGTAACGAGACGATGCTTGCGGAGATCGCTGCGGACCTCGTTGTGCGCGGTTGCCGGCGCATCGCAACGGACTCGCTGGATGCCAACGATCTGTCTGCCCATGAGGCCATGCTGGAGCGGGCCGAAGGCTTTCTCGGCGGTATCGACATCGCCCTGCTTGCCTACGGGACCCTTGCCGATCAGAAGCGGTGCGAGAGCTCGGTGGAATTGACGGTGCGTGAGCTGCATACGAACGCGATCTCAGTCGTTGCTCTGCTCACTCGCCTCGCGAATCGCATGGAGCAGCGGCGTGACGGCATCATCGCGGTCATCTCATCCGTGGCTGGCGATCGTGGTCGCGGGAGCAACTATGTCTATGGGAGCGCCAAGGCGCTGGTGACGGCTTTCCTTTCTGGCTTGCGCCAACGATTGCGCCCTTGCGGCGTTGCGGTCGTCACGATCAAACCCGGCTTCGTCGATACGCCGATGACTGCGGCCTTTCGCAAAGGAGTGCTATGGTCGAAGCCCGAGCGCATCGGACGCGGCATCGTTCGCGCCCTCGAACGCAAACGCGGCACGGTATATCTACCCTGGTTCTGGCGGCCGATCATGTTCGTCGTTCGGGCTCTGCCCGAGAGCGCCTTTGTGCGCCTGCCGCTTTAGCCCTACGGCCAACCAAAGCAATTGGGTTCGGCGTCTTTTACCTGCATCTCATACAATCCAGGCTTCAATCTCGGCAAATGCACAAGAAGGGTCATACAGCCTAAACGGCCACCGCGGAGTCCTCGCTCGTCATGCCTCCCTACCTAATAGCCCCGCCGGAAAGCGAGGCCCTCGGGCGCGCCATCGCGCAGGCGGCGAATTGGGAGTGGGCGGCCATCGAGGAACGGCGCTTCGCCGGCGGGGAGTTCACCCTGCGTCCCCTGGCCGCCGTCGGGAATCAGGATGTGTGCGTCGTGCAAACGCTAGCGCCGACGGCGGAGGCTTCGATAGCGGATCGCTTGGTGCGTCTGCTGTTTTTGCTCGGCTCACTGCGCGATGCGGGAGCGCGTTCGCGGATAGCTCTCATCCCTTATCTTGCCTATGCGCGCCAGGAACGACGCGCCGAAAGCTGTGATCCGGTGCACACGCGCTATGTGGCCGAGCTGTTGGAGGCCGCCGGAATGACGCATCTCATCGCACTCGATGTGCACGACCTTGCCGCGCTCGACAATTCGTTTCGCGTACCCGTCGATCACCTCACGGCACGGCCGATTTTTGTCGACTGGCTGGCAGAGCAGCCTCTCAGCGACCCACTTGCCGTCGCCTCACCGGACATCGGAGGCATCAAACGGGCGCAGTTGTTTCGCGAGCAGCTCGAGAAGCGGCTCGGCCGGGCGGTGGAGTTCCTGTTCATGGAAAAGCGTCGGGCCGCAGGGCATATCTCGGGGCAGCAGATCGTGGGCCACGCCGGGGGCCGGCACGTGCTCATCATCGATGATCTGTGCGCGACGGGCGAGACGCTTCTGAGGGCTGCGGCGTCATTTCACGATGCGGGCGCGTTGCGGGTGTCAGCCGCCATCACGCATGTCGCGAACGCCGAAGGCCTGCGCGCCCTCTGTGCGAACCGGTATCTCAGCCAAGTTGTAGTAACCGACAGTGCGCTGACGCCGGAAGCGGAAATGCAGGACTCGGCGCGCGGCAAGCTCTATGTCAGGCCCTGCGCTTCGTTGTTCAGTCCATGCTTGGCTCAGCTCGGATCCCGATAACGAGCCGTCCCGCGCTCGTTTGACGTTTGCCAGAGCTCTATTCGGGCCGATTCGGGTACAATTCTCTCTCTCTCAATCCCTATCGGATGACACGGCGCGGATGACAATGCGCGTACGAGCACAAAAGTCAGCCTTTGCGATCGCGGCGAGCGTGATCGTCAGCGTCCACGCCCAGGCTGCACCGAGCGAGGCGTGTCATAATGCCGAGCTTCGCATTCCCAGGCCGGCCCCGGGGTCGATCGGGGGTCGTGAGTTCGCACGCCACGTCGGGGATCTCGAGGGGTCCGCGCGCGATGCCGAAGTCCGCAGGGAATTACTCGCCGGCAATCTGCCTGAACACCTGCGGCACCTGGCGCCCGTCACCCTCGAGGCTCGCGGCCGGGACGGTGCCCCGCTGGCAGTGACTTTTTGCGTCATGCGCGACTACCTCGCGGTAGGCTCTGATAGTGATTCATTGATCGTGCCCATGGGACTGCCCACAGCCCTTGTCGTCGCCGCCGAGTTTGATTCCGTGCTGCCCACCCGGCGCCTGGTCGATGCGATTTACGAGGCGGCCGACCTCAAGCTCGCCCCGCAACCGTTGCCAGCGAGCGAGGAGATGCGAAGCACCTCATACCTCGTGAGACACGATACGCTGATCGCGGAACAGCGCGCCTTGCGAGTTGCGCCAGAGGACGCGCTCACCGCCGGGCACAAGAAAGATCTTGTACTCTCCGATCGGCTCCTGAGCATACCGGGGCGCGTCGCGATCTACGGTTGGCATTGGGCCGCGCATCACCCGATCCAGCCCCTGAGCACGGTGCACGGCGCTCAGTACGCCGACTACAGCCACGGCGTACGGCTTGTGAGCCGGATCATCTATGTGAACGGGGCTGCGCGCGAATTTATTGACGCCTTGAGAGATCCCGCCGTGACTCTTCTGCTGGGCGGGGACGGCGCGCGCATCGGGCGCAAGCTTCAGGGCGATTTAGTGAGCGTGTTGCAGCAGCGAAACCCCAGGTGATAATTGGCGTGGCTGTCGGACGCCAACACACGCGTACCGTGCCAGAAAGGGGCGCGCCACCGGCACCAGTCCTCATGGGCACGATACGTATCGAAAATGAACCAACTGCCCTTCATTTCCGTATAGCCAAGCGTCTTGCTGCCGCGGCTTGACATCTGATCCGGTGTTATTGGCAGGTTCATATGCTCGGCCGCATTGCCGTTGAGGTCGTATACATTGAGCGGGCTGTGGCACGCCGGAAATGATCCCGCGGGGTAGGTGTTGGATCCGCACTGGGTCCAGCTTCCGCCGTTACAATCCGCGCTCTTCGTGCTGCCCGTCGCGCAAATGCCTCGCTGGTAGGTGGGTCCATAGCTCCAACGCTGCGACGGCGCATATTGACGATTGTGAGCCAGTCGCATGTTACGTATCGCGACCTCGGGAGCGACGCCTTTTGCCAGCTCAAAGGGATAATCAGGCGCTTCCAGGCGTCCATCGCATGCGCCTTCCCATTCATGCGCATCGCACAGCCGCTTGCCCTCGGCCTCACACAGCTCGGCGGCTTCCTTGGCCTTCACCCATACCACCGGGTACTCACAGGGAATATCCGGGAACTCAAATTGATCAATGCAGGCCTTGCTGCTCTCGGGACTCTCGTGTGACGGATCGTAGAGCGGTGCCATGAATTTCGCACCGCAGATGCGCTCGAGAGTTGGGTTGCCATACGTGGCACCGCTTTCCTGCACTCGCGTGCGACACTGTTCCGGCGTCATCGGGTGACGCGTGATCGCGGGATTGCCTTGGCCGATGACTCGAGACCCGGCGAAGATAGAGCGGATCTTGCTCAGCTGCGCATCAGTCAGTCCATGCACTTGCTGGAGCTCGAGGAACAGCCTTTGATTCTGCTCGGCGAGCGTGTTCTGCCCGTGTGCGAGAGCGCTCCACTGCAGGCCGAGAAGCATGAGGCCCTCCAAGGTCCATCGCGAGGTCATGGTGAGCCCCGCCGGGCGAGGTAAAAGAAGTCCCGATCATCCGGGAAGCTGAGAAAGCGGGGCGCGAGCTCGCCCTGCGACTGCCGATCGAGTACCGCCATCCCCTCGATAAGATGTTCGACCAGGCGCTCTTCCCGGCGCATTACATAGAGCGCGAAATAGGTATGTTCCAGCGCATTCATGTCGAGCTGCATCGCGTAGCGACATCCATATGCCTGAAAGACGCGCGCCAGCGCCGAAGGAGTGGCGTCGGAAAAGTACCCGTATATCAGGAAGCGGTGCCCGTGAGCTTCCTGCAGACAGAGCCCCGCCCGGACGGTGCGCAAGTCCTCATTCGCCGATCCGGACCAATTCCCTTCGCCCCAGCGATTCACCCAGACGCCCGGGCTACTTTTTTGTTGGGACGCGTCGTACTCGATGAGCGGCACACCGTTCTGGCGAGCGTCGCGAATCCCCGAGACAAGCGCGCCATCATGCGACGCCCAGGTTTGCAACTGCACCTCACCCGTTGGGGTTGTCCAAACCGTGGCTAGCCCCGGCTGGAGCGTGCTGAAAATGACACCCTCCTCGACAAACCCGTAGTGGCTGCCGTGATTGCGCCCGGCGAAGGGTCCGTAACGAAACGCACCATGCTCGCGCTTAAAACCACCCGCGAACGTGGCCACGGTACGCGAGGCTAGTGCGGGACTGACCATGCCCGTCCGCGCGAGCGGCGCGGCCGTATCGATGCCATCTGGACCGGCCACGCGCGGATCTTGCGCCGCGGGCGGCGACCGCGGCGACCATCCGAGTCTCGGATGCTCCGTCCCGAGTTCATAGCGCAGATCGAAGCGCTCAAGCTCGAAGGCGACGAGATACACCAGCGCCGCCGACTCCACCGAACCCAAGTCACTGACGCTCGGATTGCGGTCATGCAAAATCGTCGGCGCAATGGCAGCCGGTGTCATGACGCTCACGAACACGTCCGCCAGATCGCGGACGGCATACCATTCGCCCTCCACCATCGACTGGGTCTGCGCGTCGATATCGATGCCAAGATCCGGTGGCGTGACGGTAAGGGATGCTCGCGCGACATCGCGGACAGCCGCCGCGGGCGCCTCGTCTCGGGCTACCACTGAGTAGCTGCTGCTCTGCGGCGCTGCTTGTTCGAGAAATTTATCCCGATAGACTTCTTTCTTGACCAGCGTGACAAACCTCTCTCCCCCCCAAACATGCTGGCGAAGGAAGTCAGTCACCTTCTCAAGTTTAGTCGCTCGGCCCACGACCGGGTTTCGCAGATATAACCGTCCGTCACACAGCGGCACATAGGGCAGCCCAGACTTGCGAGCCTCCTCCAATAGACCGGACGTACTATTGACCCCGAACTTAAGTTGGCAGGGGTTCGATGGACCGCCGATTTCGAGGCGCAGTGACCCCTCAGGATTCGCTGACATGGTGAGCGACTTCTGCGAATCGGAATTTTCCAGATGAAAGCTCTGGTGCTCACCGCGCGTCGGCCAGTCAAGCGTGAGTACGAACCAACTGTTGATGTGTGGATTCAAATTTGTCAGGCTCGCCGAGCCGATCTCGTCTGGCGCGCGCTGAATCTCGGCGCGGAACACGGTTCGATCCGACTGCAGGTCCACGATCGTGATGGGAGCAGCGCCTGCGGATGCCGCCAAGATTGACGAACCTCCCGCCAGTGCTACTGCGAGCGACAGCACCCGTCGCTTGAAGTCAGCTATTCGACCGATGCCTAGACGGCGAGCCACGCGCAGATTCCCATCAGCGCGACTAAAACCCGGCTGAGAGGGTCGCGGATCGCGAACACGACCGGGTCATCTGCGAGCTTCCCACGGTTTGCCACGAGCCAGAGATGACTGATCCAGTATGCGAGCAGAATTCCGGTTAGACTGATAAAGAGCGGCCGGCCATAGAGAAGGCGCGCGGGGTGCTCGGTCGTCAGGTACATGGCGAGCACCCAGACCGCGAGGTATCCGCTCCCGACCCCAAACATTGCCACTAACGGCAGATCGACCCCCAGGTACCCCCGCGCGTGCGCGCAGGGACCGTCGCGCTCGCGGTTTTCCGCCAACTCTGCGTATCGTTTTACCAGAGCAAGGCTGTAGAACAGGCACACGCAAAAAGCGATCAGCCACGCTGAAGGACGGATCGCCACTGCCACCCCACCGGCTGCCACGCGCGCCGCATACCCTGCGCCAAGCACGATTGCATCCAGGACCGCCACGTGCTTTAAGCGCCAGGAATAGGCCAACATCAGCGCGAGATACACAGTGAGCACGCCGCAGAAGGCGACACCGAGCGTCGCGGCGGCGAGGACGGCACCCGTCCACGCCAGCACCATCAAGATCACGCCTGCACCGCGGGAGAGAGTTCCCGCGGCCAATGGACGCTTGGATTTGGTGGAGTGCGCGCGATCGGCTGCGAGATCTAACAGATCATTCAACACGTACTGCCCCGAGGCGCATAGACTGAAGGCCACGAAAGCCGCCGCGACGCGTGCCAGGGAGGGCACGTCGTGGAGCTGGTGTGCTGCAGCGAGTGGCACGATAACGAGGATGTTCTTAAGCCAATGATGCGGGCGCAGCTCAACGACCCACGGCGGTATCTGAGATCTGCCCAGGCCTGAGGAACGTACAAGTAGCTCCGACACCGGCGACATCCCCATCAAGAGAATGACCTTCGCAAGCGGAAAACCGCGAGGGCCACGCGGTCATGGAAACTCGACTCGACAAGATTATTATAGGTCATTGCCGCAAGACGGTGCCGATGCGAAGGCGCGCCTCACCGGTAGGCTGGCGGTATGTGCTTCCGGTGGCCCCGGGAATCTGCAATCTGATCAACGGGCTCTTCGATCGCATCGCGGTCGGACACGTGGACTGACATCTGCACGGAGATAGGGGAGAAAGGGCAATGAGCAGTGCAACAGGAGCGGCCCCTGCGACCCACCCGGTACCGGATGCCGTGTCGCATCTGCTCGCGCGCTACGGCTGCGGCTCGGTCCAGTTCGCCGGCACCGAGAATTCGTTCTACGAGCGCCATCTTCTCTTCGACAGAGCGATCGACCCGCGTGCGGCGACGCCGCGCGACCAGTTCGAGGCCTTCGCACGTTCTGTACGGGATGTCCTCGCGCCACGCTGGGCGCTCACCACGGAGACTTACGCGCGCGAGAACCCGAAGCTGGTGTACTACCTTTCCATGGAGTTCCTGATCGGACGCTCGCTCGCGAACAACGTGACCAACCTCTCGCTGCAGGCCGTCGTCCAGCACGCCCTCGCGCAGAAAGTCCTCAATTGGGCCGACCTGCTCGAGCAGGAGCCCGACCCAGGTCTCGGCAATGGCGGGCTCGGGCGTCTCGCGGCCTGCTTCCTGGACTCGATGGCCACCCTGCGACTGCCGGCGATGGGCTATGGGCTGCGCTACGAATACGGGATGTTCAAGCAGTCGATTCAGAATGGATGGCAGCAGGAGCAACCGGACAACTGGCTGCGGCGCCCCGATCCTTGGGAGATCGCCCGTCTGGATGAGCGCGTGGAAGTCAGGTTCGGCTGCTCGTTCGCGCTACGCGGGAGCAACCTCGAGCTCATCCCGAATCGCCCGTCCACCCTGATCGGCATTCCTTTCGACCGGCCGATCGTCGGTTACGGTGGCACCACGGTCAATACGCTGCGACTCTGGAGCGCCATCGCTCCCGACTACTTCGACTTCCAGCGATTCAGCGCTGGCGAATTCGTGGGCGCGCTGGCTGAGACCCTGGCAGCCGAGTCGTTGACACGCGTGCTATACCCCGACGATTCCACCACGCGCGGTCAGGGGCTGCGCTTCGTCCAGGAATACTTTCTGGTCGCCTGTTCGCTGGCCGATCTGACTCGGCGCTTCCGGCGCGGGAACGCGGACTGGCACAGGATGCCCGACAAGGCGGCGATCCAGCTCAACGACACACACCCGGCGCTTGCGGTCCCGGAGCTCATGCGCATCCTCCTCGACGAAGGGCACCTCGGTTGGGACGAGGCATGGGATCTCACTCAGCGTACGCTCGCATACACCAACCACACCTTGCTCCCAGAGGCGCTCGAGAAGTGGCCACTTGCGTGGTTCACGCTGCTGTTGCCGCGGCACCTGGAGATCATCTTCGAGATCAACCGACGATTTCTGGATGACGTGCGCGCACGGTTCCCCGGCGATGCTGGACGTGTTGAGCGCGTGAGCCTGATCGAAGAGGGCGCGGCCAAACACGTCCGCATGGCGAACCTCGCAATCGTAGGCTCACACAGCACCAACGGCGTTGCCGGGATACACACCGGCCTACTGCGAACGACGACCGTCAGGGATCTCGCCGAGATCTTTCCCGAGCGGTTCAACAACAAGACAAACGGTGTGACTCCCCGCAGATGGCTGCGGCTCGCGAACCCCGCGCTCGCCGACGCGATTTCACAGGCGATCGGCGACAACTGGATTGTCGACCACGGCCAACTGCGCGGCCTGCGTCCGCTGGCAGCCGATCGCGCGTTCCGCGGCGAGTTCCTGAAGGCGAAGCGCACGGCGAAGGCGCGGTTCGCCGACTGGCTCAAGGCCACCGCCGGCGTGGTCGTCGATCCGGAGACGATGTTCGATTGCCAGGTCAAGCGCATTCATGAGTACAAGCGCCAGCTCCTCAACGCCCTGCGAGTGGTGGTGCTCTACGACCGGCTGCGGAAAAATCCCACGATCGAGGTGGCACCGCGCACCTTCTTCTTCGGCGGCAAGGCCGCACCCGCCTACCATCTGGCAAAGTTGATCATCAAGCTCATCAACAACCTTGCCGGCACGATCGACGGTGATCCCGTGGTCGGCGGCAAGCTCAGAGTGGTGTTTCTGCCGGAGTACGACGTTACGCTCGCCGAGCGGCTGATTCCGGCCGCAGACGTTTCCAATCAGATCTCGACCGCAGGCTACGAGGCGAGCGGGACCAGCAACATGAAATTCATGATGAATGGCGCGCTGACGCTCGGTACGCGCGACGGCGCCACGATCGAGATGGCGGAGGAAGCGGGCGAGGAGAACTTCTTCCTTTTTGGGCTTACTGCGCAGCAAGTTGCCGACACCCGCGGCTGGTACAACCCGCATTGGCATTACGAGCATGAGCCCGAAACGCGCGCGGCGCTCGACCTGATCTTGTCCGACCATTTCAGCCGCCATGAGCCGGGCATTTTCGGACCCTTGTGCGACGTGTTGCTCACGGGCGGTGACCACTACATGCACCTCGCAGACCTACGCTCCTATCTCGAGGCCGACGGGAGACTGGTTGCTCTCTACCGCGACGCGGACGCCTGGGCACATAAGGCAATCCTGAACGTGGCCGCATCGGGCCGGTTCTCCAGCGACCGCACCGTCGCCGAATATGCGACCGAGATCTGGCACGCCCGGCCCTGCCCGGTCGCCTAGCAAGGTATTGCCATGGCACTTTCCCCGCTCGCCGGCAAGCCGGCACCCACTGAGATGCTGATCGATCCGGAGCAGCTCGTACGGGAATATTACGTCCGCAAGCCTGACCCAGCGGAGCCCGCGCAGCAGATCAGCTTCGGCACGAGCGGACACCGAGGCTCTCCGCTCACGGGGTCGTTCAACGAGGCGCACATCCTGGCGATCGCGCAGGCGATTTGCGACTACCGGCGCACGCATGGCATCAGCGGGCCGCTCTACATGGGCCGCGATACGCATGCGGTTTCCAGCCCGGCCCAGCGCACTGCGCTCGAGGTCCTCGCAGCGAACGGCGTCGAGACGGTTATTCAGGGCGGCAACGGCGTAACGCCAACTCCGGCGATTTCGCGGGTTATCCTGGCGCATAACCGCGGTCGCACCGATCGCCTGGCTGACGGTATCGTCATCACCCCTTCGCATAACCCTCCCGAGGACGGCGGGTTCAAGTACAACCCGACTAACGGCGGACCGGCCGATAGCGAGGTGACGGATTGGATTCAGAAGCGCGCGAACGCGCTGCTGCGTGTGGGCAACGCGGACACAAAGCGCATCCCATTCGTCGCGGCGATCGGCTCCGCGACAACGTATGAGCATGACTTCATTGCGCCGTACGTCGATGACCTGAGAAACGTGGTGGACATGGAGGCGATTCACGCCGCAGGACTCAAACTCGGCGTCGACCCGCTCGGGGGCGCGGCCGTTCACTATTGGGAGCCGATCAACGCCGCTTACAAACTCGATATCGCCGTCGTGAATCCGCAGGTCGATCCCACTTTTTCGTTCATGACGGTGGATCATGACGGCAAGATCCGCATGGACTGCTCAAGTCCCTACGCCATGGCGCGGCTGGTGGGATTGAAGGACCACTATCAGGTGGCATTCGCCAACGACACCGATGCCGACCGGCACGGCATCGTCACGCCCTCGGCTGGATTGCTGAATCCCAATCACTATCTCGCGGTGGCGATTCGCTACCTCCTCAGGCATCGCTCAGGTTGGTCCGCCGCCGCGGCGGTGGGCAAGACGCTGGTCTCCAGCGGCCTGATCGACCGTGTCGTGGCGGGGCTTGGACGGTCGCTGTGGGAGGTGCCGGTCGGGTTCAAGTGGTTTGTGCCCGGGTTGTCGGATGGATCGGTTTGTTTCGGGGGCGAGGAAAGCGCCGGGGCGAGTTTCCTCCGAATGGACGGGATGGTGTGGACCACGGACAAGGACGGGCTGATCATGAACCTGCTCGCGGCCGAGATCACCGCCCGCACAGGCAAGGATCCCGGCGA
>VBAK01000150.1 GCA_005882275.1 Candidatus Segetimicrobium genomatis | reverse complement strand
CCGAGTCGTCGTCACAGGCGCCACCGGATTTGTCGGGGGCCACCTCATCGAGTTCCTCCTCAAGCACACGAAAGCCCAGGTCTATGCCGCGAAGCGCCGGCGCAGCGAGCCGAGCCCGATGGAAACCCGGTTCAACGGCAGAGTGCAGTGGGTGGAGATGGATGTGACCGACGCCCACAACGTCCTGTCCACCGTGCGGAGCATCCGGCCGACCCACATCTTTCATCTCGCCGCCCAGTCGTTTGTCCCCACGAGCTGGCAGTCGCCGTCGGAAACGCTCATGATCAACGCGATCGGCACCGTGAACGTTCTGGAGGCCGTCAAGAGCCTCGACCTGGGCACGCGGATCCAGATCGCCGGCTCGAGCGAAGAATACGGGTACGTGAGGCCGGACGAATTGCCCATCACCGAGCAGAACCCGCTGCGCCCCCTCAGCCCGTACGGGGTCAGCAAAGTCGCCGCCGATCTGTCCGGGCAGCAGTACCACCGGTCGTTCGGGCTCCACGTGACCACCACGCGCGCCTTCAACCATACGGGCCCGGGGCGGGGCGAGGTCTTTGTGGAGTCGAGCTTCAGCAAGCAGATCGCCGCCATCGAGCAGGGCATTCAGAAGCCCGTGATCCGGGTGGGGAATCTCGACGCCACCCGGGACTTCAGCGACGTGCGGGATATCGTGCGGGCGTACTGGCTGGCGCTGGAGCGGGGCACGCCCGGGGAAGTCTACAACATCTGCTCCGGCAAGGCCCTGCGGATCCGGGACCTGCTGACCACGCTCCTGGATCTGTCCACGGTCAAGAACATCCAGGTCAAGCCGGATCCCGCGCGGATGCGTCCCAGCGATGTCCAGGCCCTGCTGGGAGACTGCACGAAGTTTCAGCGGGATACCGGCTGGAAGCCCGAGGTCTCGGTGGAGCGGACCTGGCAGGATCTGCTCACCTACTGGCGCGACCGCGTGAAGCAGGAACGGGTCGCCCACGCGGCCCCCTAGGGCGTTCCACCCGCCGTTCCCCTGCCGCCGGAATGCGCATCGGGGTGGACCTGGGCCACTGCACCGCCGCCTACGGGGGAATCGGCCGCTACGTCGAGGAGCTGACCCGGGCCCTGCTCGCCCAGAGGGTGTCCGCCGCCGGCCCGGACGAATTCGTGCTCTTTACGGGGGACGACGAGCCCGCCTGGCTTTCCGCCGCGGTGGCCGGGCCCGGCCCCGGGCGCGCGGGGCCCCGGCCCCGCGCGGAAACGCGGCACGCCCGCGCCGCCCACGCCACGCTGCGGGCCAACCTGTTTCTGGGCCCGCGGCTGGCAGGGCTCGGGATTCGGGTGTTCCACGCTCCCGACACGCTGGGGTTCCCCCTCACCAGCGCGCGGGGCGTCGCGCGCGTCGTCACGGTCCACGATCTGATTCCGCTGCTCCTGCCGGAGACCGTCACCCGCCGGCACCGGTGGATCCGGGGGGTCATGCTCTCGTGCGCGGTCCGGTGGGCGGACCGGCTGATCGCGGATTCGGAGGCGACCGCCCGCGATCTGGCCGACCGGTTTCCGGAGGCCGCGGACAAGACGCGGGTCGTCCACCTTGGGGTCGACCCGCGCTTTGCGCCTGCGACCGGGGAGGCCGTGGCGGCCGTGCGGCGGGACCTTGGCCTCCCGTCAGACTATCTGCTCTACGCGGGGGTCATCAGCCCGGTCAAGAATCTCGAACACCTCATCGAGGCCTACGCCATTCTATTGAAGGAAGACCGCGAGATCCCTCTCCTCGTCATCGCGGGGCGGCGGGGCTGGCTGGCCGACGGGATCATGCGCCGCGCCCACGAGGTGGGCCTGGGGGGCAGCGTGCGCTTCTGCGGGTTCGTCCCCGACGAGGCCCTTCCGGCGCTGCTGACCGGCGCGAGCGCATTTCTGTTTCCCTCCCGCTACGAAGGATTCGGGCTCCCGGTGCTCGAGGCCATGGCGTGCGGCACCCCGGTCCTGGCCGGCAACCGCGCCTCCCTCCCGGAAATCGCCGGCGGGGCGGCCGTCCTCGTGGACCCGGAGGATCCCGCGGGCATCGCGGACGGCATCCGCAGCCTCCTGCTGGACAGCGGCCGCCGCGCCCGGCTGGCGCAGCAGGGGATCGCGCAGGCGCGCCGGTTCAGGTGGGAAGAGACCGCCCGCCGCACGATGGCCGTGTACCGCGAGGCCGCGGAGCAGACCGCGCCCCGGTAACGACCCGGCCGGCCGCTACGTCGCGGAGGTCCGCGCGAGGTGCCGCTTGAACAGCACGTCCCGCGGCCGGTCCCCCCTGCGGGGGAGCGCCGGCAGCAGCGACTCGTGGGAGAGGCCGGGGTGGAAGTACGGATCCCCCGACGCCACGAGCCCGCCCATGTGGGCCAGCGCCCGTCGAGTGTCCGATGGGGGATAGACCCCTCCCCGCGTCGCGCCTTCGTCATGGCGCAGCCTGGCGAACGGCGTATACACAATGCGGTAGCCGCGCCCATGGATTCGCAGGCACATCTCGATGTCGCTGTACGCGATGCGGTAGCGCTCGTCGAAGCCGCCCACCTCGTCGAACACCTGCCGGCGCATCATCAGACACGCCCCGGTGACGGCGAGGTAGTCTCGATACCAATCGACAGAGCCGAAGAGGTCCACGCGCGTTTCGCCGGCCTGCCGGTAGATGTGGTGGGCGAGCCCGCGCAGGCCGACGACGATCCCGGCGTGCTGGATGGTGCCGTCCGGATACAGGAGTTTCGCTCCGACCGCGCCGATCTCGCGCCGATCCGCCCAGCGCACCATCTCTTCGAGCCAGTCCTGGTTCAGCGCCTCGGTGTCATTGTTGAGGAACAGCAGCAGGTCGCCGGTCGCCTCACGCGCTCCGGCGTTGTTGGCCGCCGAAAAGTTGAAGGGTCCGGGGTGCTCGAGGATGCGAATCCGCCCGTCACGCGCCAGGTCGGCGTAGTACCGGCGGGTGGCCTCGTCCGTGCTCCCCGTGTCGACGATGAGAATCTCGAAACGCGGGTACCCGGTGTGCCGGAGGAGTGAGGTGAGGCAGCGCCGCAGGAACGGTTCCCGGTCCTTGTTGGGGATGATGATGGAGACATGGCGATCGCCGGCGGGCCAGGTGAGGCGCACGACCCCCGGCGGCACCACGGCGGCGCGCGCCCCGGCGATCCCCTGCCGGCGGCAGTGCGCTTCCAGGGCCCGGAGGTCCTCGGGGCCCGGAGGCGCCGGCGGCGCCCCCGCCCGCGAGTGATACAGCACCCTGGCGATCCGGCGGATTTCCCGCGTCCGTTCCGAGCAGCGCAGGGCGAGGTCCCAGGGCCCGGCGCGGGCGACGTCCAGGCCGATGTCCTCGAGGAGGGTCCGTTTGATGAGCGCGTGGGCCAGGTAGTTCACCGACAACAGCATCTCCGGGGACCAGCCCGGCTTGAAAAATGGCGATGACCGCGTCCTGCCGTCCGCCGAGAGCGCGTCCTCGTCGAAGTAGATGATCTCGGCGCCCCGGTGCTCGTTCAGCAGCCGCGCCGCCTCAAAGAGCGCGTTGGGCGCCAGCGTGTCTCCCGCGGCGAGCCGGGCGACGAATTCGCCGGCGCCCCCGAACGGGATGGGGGAAGCGCCCGCGCCGTCGATGTGGACGCGCGCATCTTTCTCCACCCAGGCCGCGGCGAGACGCTCGACCTCGGCGCTTCGGGGCGGCCGGGCCGCGACCCGGAGTTCCCAGCGATCGTAGGACTGATCCACGGCAGATCGGATGGACGCGTCCAGCAGGGCGGGGGGGGCATCCTCGGCGGGGATCACCACCGTGAAGACCGGCCGGTACGGCATTGCCCGGGCGTCCACCCGTTGCCGGGCGAGGTCGGCGCCGGCCGGTTCGTTCCGCGCGATCCACGTCCGGTAGCCGACGGCCAGCAGCGGTCCGAGGAGGTGCCGGACGAACGCCAGCCTGCCCTCGCGTGTCCAGATCAGCCGCCACCGGGCCAGCGGACGCCGGAGTTCCCGTATCATCCTACTGAAAGGGGTACCCGGATCCCCGCCGCCCCGGCTGTGGCCGCGCCGCGCGGGGGTCTGTTCCCAGGGCCCCAGGGTCTCAGCGCCGGAGGGTAAGGGTATATACGATGCAAGACGTCGAGAAGATCTGCGCGTCCGCCCGCCGCACCGGGGCCGGCCGAGCGTTGCGGAAGGGCGCCCCCGGTTGCTCTTTCCACTATCGAATGCGATGCTGTGGCTGAATCCTGGGGAGGCTGGGGAGGATGGAGGAGAAGCCGTCGAGGCTGGTCGTCATCGGAGATGGCCCCTTCGCCGAAATCGCCTACGAGTACTTCACCCATGACTCCCCGCACAGGGTGGTCGCGTTCAGCGTGGAAGAAGCCTACCTGAAGCGCGACCGGCTCTTCGATCTTCCTGTCGTGCCCTTCGAGCAGATCGAACGGACCTGCGATCCGGCCGATCACGCGTTCTTCGTCGCCATCACCTACACGCAGGCCAATGCGCTTCGGACGCGCCTGTACGACGCGGCCAGGCGCAAGGGATACGCTCCCGCGTCCTACGTCAGCTCCCGGGCGTTCGTGTGGCCCAACTGCCGGATCGGCGAGCACTGTTTCATCTTCGAGAACAATGTGGTGCAACCTTTCGTGACCATCGGCCGGAACGTGGTCCTCTGGAGCGGCAACCACATCGGCCACCATTCGACCATCAACGACCACTGCTTTCTCTCGTCGCACGTGGTCGTCTCCGGTCTGTGCGAGGTCGGTGCATACTGCTTTCTGGGGGTGAATTCCACGGTGGCCGATCACGTCGCCATCGGCAACCACTGCGTGATCGGCGCCGGCGCGTTGGTGCTGGGCAACGTGCCCGACGATCAGGTGGTCGTCGGCATGTGGAAGAAGAGGCAGAGCTGACGATGCCCAGGGGCGCCCTGCCCGCCCGCGGTGGATGGGAGTGAAGTGGCGGAAGCAGGGCCACGTCTACGCGCCCGGCGGGGAGCGCTGGTGGGCCAGGAGCCACGCCGTGCTGCCGACCGCGGAGGTCGTCGACAACTGCATCCGCGTCTACTTTGCGTCGCTGGACGAGCACCGCTATGGGCGGATCGGGTATGTGGAGTTGGACGCCACGGACCCCCGGCGGATCCTCTATGAGGCGGCGGAACCGATCCTGGACATTGGTCCGCCCGGCGCGTTCGACGACTCCGGGGTCAATCCGTCGTGTCTCCTCCGCGTGGGCCGCCGCCGGTACCTGTATTACACCGGCTGGCAGCGGTGCGAACGAGTCCCCTATATGCTCTTTACCGGCCTGGCGACGGGCGACGCCGATGGGACCGTGTTCACGAAATACTCGCCCACCCCGGTGCTGGACAGGACGCCGGCCGACTCGTTCTCGCGGGCCGCGCCGTTTGTCCTGGCCGAACGCGGGGTGTTCCGGATGTGGTACTGGTCGTGCGAGTCCTGGTCACATGAGGAGGGCGGGATCCACTACACCGGTGTCATCCGCTACGCGGAGTCGGCCGACGGCATTCACTGGACCGCCGCGGATCGCCCCTGCCTGGGGCCGGATCGGCCGGATGACTACTCGGTGGGCCGCCCCTGCGTGATCGTGGACGGCGGCGTGTACAGGATGTGGTATTCGATCCGGAGCACATCGCAGGCCGGCTATCGCATCGGCTACGCGGAGTCGGCCGACCGTGTGACGTGGACGCGCAAAGACCGTGAGGCCGGCATCCACCCCGCGGAGAGCGGCTGGGACGCGGAGATGATCTGCTATCCATACGTCGTCGATGCGGGGGGCCGCCGGTACATGTTTTACAACGGGAATCGCCGCGGCGCGACCGGCTTCGGCTACGCGGTGCTGGACGCGTGAGCGCGGCGATGCGGGTCGAGTTGTACGCGGAAGACAAGAAGGGCGTGTGGGACGAGTTTGTCCGCAGGAGCAAGAACGGCACCTTCTTGTTCTTCCGTGATTACATGGACTATCACCGCGACCGCTTTGCCGACCATTCGCTCCTGATCAGCCTGCCGGACGGCGACCTGCTCTCGCTGCTGCCGGCGCACCGGGTGGGCGACACGCTGGTGAGCCACGGCGGGCTGACCTACGGCGGATTCATCACCGACGACCGGATGGGCTCGGTCCTGATGCTCGACGTGTTTGCGAGCGCCATCGGCTTTTCGAAAGCCCAAGGCATCCGGCGGCTCGTCTACAAGACGATTCCCCATATCTACCATCGCCTTCCGGCGGAAGAGGACCGGTATGCGTTGCTCAGGTTCGGCGCGTCGCTCGTGCGGCGGGACGTCCTCACCGTGAAGCGGCCGGGCGACCGAGTCGGACTGCAGGAGCGAAGAGCGCGCGGCGTCCGGAAGGCCGCCTCGCGCGGCATCAGGGTGGACGTGTGCGAGGACTACGAGGGATTCTGGCGGATTCTGGAGTGGAACCTGTCGACCGTCCACGAGGCCAGGCCGGTGCATTCCGTGGCCGAGATCCGCCGGCTGCATGCCAGGTTCCCGGAGAACATCAGGCTCTATGCGGCGTTTCTGGACTCGGCCCTCATCGCCGGGACGGTCATCTACGAGACCCCGACCGCGGCCCATGCCCAGTACATCGCCTCGTCCGAGGCCGGCCGATCCAGCCACGCGCTGGACCTGGTCTTCCACCACCTGCTCGACGCGGTCTATCGTGACAAGGCGTACTTCGATTTCGGCAGTTCAACCGAGAATGAGGGGCGGGACCTGAACGCCGGCCTGATCGAGTTCAAGGAAGGGTTCGGCGCCAGGGCCGTGGTCCACGACTTCTATGAATTACGGACCGAGCGCTAGACCACGATGTCGGGAGGGTCGGGATCGTGTCTGTGGATGAGTGCCGCCTGATCGACCTGCCGCGCGTCACAGACGACCGGGGCAGCCTGACCGTGATCGAGGGTGGCCGTCACGTGCCCTTCGAGATCAAACGGGTGTTTTATCTCTACGACGTTCCCGGGGGAGCCGCGCGGGGCGGTCACGCGCACAGGGCGCTCCACCAGGTCCTCATTGCGATGTCGGGAAGCTTCACCGTGACCGTGGACGACGGGGGCCGGCGGAAGAAATTCCGCCTCAACCGGTCCTACTATGGGCTGTATATGCCGCCGCTGATCTGGCGGGAGATCGACGACTTCTCCTCCGGGTCGGTCTGTCTGGCCGTGGTCTCGGACTTCTTCGATGAATCGGACTACTTCCGAGACTACGACGAGTTCCTCACGCGTGTGCGGGGTGGACGGTGAACATCCCTTTCCTGGATCTTCGGCCGGCCTACGAAGAGCTGCGCGGGGAACTCGATGCCGCCTACCGTCGGGTGATGGAATCCGGCTGGTACGTGCTGGACCGGGAAGTCGAGGGGTTCGAGCAGGAATTCGCCGCGTACTGCGGGGCGCGGCATTGCATCGGCGTGGGCAACGGCCTGGATGCCCTCCACCTCATCCTCCGGGGATGGGGGATCCGCGAGGGCGACGAGGTCATCGTCCCGGCGATGACGGCGATCGCCACGTGGCTGGCCGTGACGTATGCGGGCGCCACGCCTGTGCCTGTGGACTGCGACCCCCGCACGCAGACCCTCGACGCGGACCGGCTGCGCGGGGCCGTCGGTCCGCGGACGCGCGCCATCATCGCCGTGCACCTGTTCGGTCAGCCGGCCGATCTGGATCCCCTGCTCGAGCTCGGACGCCGTCACGGCCTGAAGGTCATCGAGGACGCCGCCCAGGCCCACGGCGCGGGCTACAAGGGGAGGCGGGCGGGAAGCCTGGGGGACGCCGCCGGCTTCAGCTTCTATCCGACGAAGAACCTGGGAGCGCTCGGCGATGCCGGCGCGGTGGTGACCAACGACGGCGACCTCGCGGAAAAGATCCGGATGCTCCGCAATTACGGCGCCAAAGAAAAATACTACGAGGTCATGAAGGGATTCAACTCCCGCCTCGACACCCTGCAGGCGGCCTTGCTCCGCGTCAAGCTCAGACACCTCGATGCCTGGAACGACAGGCGCCGGGTCCTCGCCCGTCGCTATCTGGGGGCCCTGGCGGGGATCCCGGGCCTCGGGCTGCCCCAGGTCCCGGAGTGGGCGGACCCCGTCTGGCACCTCTTTGTGGTCCGCCACGCGCGCCGAGATGAGCTCCGCGAACGTCTGCGGATAGAGGGCGTGGGCACCCTCCTCCACTATCCGGTTCCGCCCCATCTCTCCCAGGCCTATGGGGATCGGGGGTGGAAGACCGGCGCCTTCCCCGCGGCGGAGGCGTTCTCGAAGACGTGCCTGAGCCTGCCGCTCAGCCCCCATGTCACCGGCGCCCAGGCCGAGCGCGTGATTGCCGCGGTCAGAGGGTTCTTCAGCCGCAGCGCGCCGGGGAAGGCGGGACTGCTCCCGGTGGAATCGGATGACTGACATCGACCGCTACACGCGGGAGTACGTCAGGCACTACGACGAGGGCTCCTTCGAGCTGCATGCCATCGCCGCGCGGAGAGCGCGGGTGCTCACCTCCGTCCGGAAGTATGCGCACGACCGCATCCTCGAGGTCGGGTGCGGCATGGAGCCGTGCTTCCCGTATCTCGAGGACTACACGGCCTACGCCGTCGTCGAGCCGTCGGAGGACTTCGTCCGGCGGGCGCTGCGCTTTGCCGAGGGGAAGGCGAACGTTCGCGTGGTTCGCGGGTATCTCGAGGATGCCGTCGAGAGCCTGCGCGCCCAGGGGGCGTTCGATTTCGTCATCGTGAGCAGTCTGCTCCATGAAGTCCCCGATCCGCCGGCGCTGCTGCAGGCGATCCGGCGGCTTGCCACTCCATCGACGACCGTCCACATCAACGTGCCAAACGTCTATTCCTTTCACCGCCTGCTGGCGCTGGAAATGGGGCTGATCCGAAGCCTCTTCGAGCCGTCCGCCACGGAAATCCGGTTCCAGCGGCACACACGATTCGACCGGGAATCGCTGGTCAAGCTCGTCGAGGAGAACGGGTTTCGAGTCCTGCACTTCGAAACCTACCTGGTCAAGCCGTTCACCCATGATCAGATGGACGCGCTCCTCCGGCACGGCATCATCGACCTCAAGACGATCGCCGCGCTGGACACGATGACCAAATACCTGCCGCAGATGGGGTCGGAGATGTTCGTCGAGGCGAGGGTCCGCGGCTGATGCGGGAACTGGCCCTCGCCGTCCTGCAAACGGGTGGCGCGTCGCTCCTCACCCTCGGCTTTGCCGTGGTCGCCAACAAGATCTTCGCGGTCATCCTGGGGCCCGCGGGCATCGGGTTCATCTCGCTGGTCGGGCAAACGTACCAGGCCGCCCTGATGCTGGGCACCCTGAATGGGCAGACCGCGATGGCCCAGGGGATTGCCAGCCGGACGGAGGCCGGGCAGGCGGGATATCGCTCCACCGTGTTCTGGATTCTTCTCCTGGGCGGGGGAGCGGTCGCGCTGACCTTCCTCCTCTTCCCGTCACGCATCGCATCGTTCGTGATGGGTCGCGAGGACGGGGGGAGCGTGCAGGTGATCCGCTGGTTGGCCCCGGGCGTCCTCGCCGGCGTGGCGTCGACCTATTGCTCGGGGGTGCTCACCGGCCAGCGCGCGATCGGACGGCTGACGCTCCTCCAGATCGTCGGCGCCGCCGCCGCCGCCGCGCTCGCGTATCCGGTCGCGCTGCTGCTCCGGGGGGGACACCCCGCGGCGCTGGCGCTGCAGATCGCCGGGCCCGCCCTGGCCACGGGCGCGCTGGGGCTGGTCTTGGTCGGCCGCGGGGGCTGGTTGCCCAAGCCGTTTCGTCGCGCCGGTCTGGGCTTCGACGCGGGCGCCGCCGGGGGCTTTCTGCGATTGGCCGCCACGATGGTGTTCCTCGGCGTGGTCGCCACGGCCGTCCCCCTCGCGCTCCGGGCGCTCGTCGTCCGCCGCTACGGCCTTCCCGGAGCGGGCCTCTTTGACGTCGCCTGGACGATCAGCATGAACTATGTCCTGCTGGCGCTGGCGTCCTTCACCACGTACTACGTCCCCAGCCTCAGCCGGCTGGATGAGCCGCACGATCGGCAGGCACTGATCCATCGGGTCGTCCGCCTCACCATCATCTTGATGGTGCCCCTGGTCGTCGCCACGACCGTGCTCAAGCCGGTGGCGGTGCGGGTCCTGTATGCGTCCGCCTTCGTCCCTGCGCTCGACATCATCCGCTGGATGCTGATCGGGGACTACTTCAGGGTGACGAGCTGGGTCTTCGCCCTGACGATGATTGCCTACGCCGATGTCAAGACCCTGATCTGGACGGAACTCGTGTGGGGAGCGCTGCAGGTGGGAGGGGCCGCGTTCGCGATCCTGTCCCTCAACGCCCTCCAGGGGGTGGGGGCAAACTTTCTGTTCGTGCACGGAACGTATCTCGTCTACATCCTCGCCTACGTCACATCGCGGCGCCACTTTGCGCTGGATCGCGCGACCGCGCGCGCATGGCTGATCGGTCTGGGGCTCATCCTGGCGGCCTCAGCGCACACCTGGTCCGATGTGGAGGTCCACCCTGTGCCGGCGGCAGCCTACATCGCGATCGCCCTGGGCTTTGCGTGGACGATCCTCACCTCCGAGGAGCGGTGCGGCGTGAGAAACGGCCTTCGGCGGGTGGTTCGCCGCTGCCTGCCCGATGCCGCCCCCGCGGCGTGAGCCGGGGGGGCGGCCGGGGTTCGAGCGGCTATTTCGGCATCCGCCGCGAGCGCCAATCGGTCACGCTGGATGCCGGCGCCCAGCGAACGCCGAGGTACTTTCTGACCGCGTCGTCATCGGGGATCCGGGCGCCCGTGCCCGCGACCGCGGAGGGGATGTCGATCTGTTGCGCCATGAACGGCAACCCGATCACGTGATTGACCCCGCGCCGAACGCCGGCGGACCGGTTGATCCCCCCCCGGTGGAAGAGCATCGCGTCCAAGACGATGTAGGACCCCGAGGGGGCCTCGATCTGCGTTTCGAATTTCTGCACGAAGCGGTCGGGCGGGAACGCCGCGATGTGATGCGTTCCCGGGAGGACGAACGTGGCGCCGTTCTCGACCGTGAAATCGTCGACGCAGAAGAGCGCGTTGATCGCCAGCGGTTTCGAGCTGGTCCAGTGCTGATAGCTGAGATCGCGATGCCACTGGGCCAGGGCGTTCTTTCGATCAGGTCGGTTGATGATCCCGTTTTGCTGCAGCAGGACGAACTCCGGCCCGAGCACGCGCTTCGCGAGCTCGATCAGCGGGGGCGCCGCGGCCACGGCGATGAAATCCGGTTCGTAGGCGAGGACGCATCGGGCGATGTCGGCATCCCCCATGCGCCGCAGCACCTCGTCGCCCCCGATGTCGTCGACCTGCTTGGCGTACGCCCGTTCCAGGCCGGCCCGGAGCCCGCGAACGAATCCCGGCGCGAAGCCGCCGTCGAGGGTCGCGTACCCGTTGACCCGCAGTTCGGCGGCCACCTCATCGTAGATGTCGTCCGCCCGGAAGCGTTCAACGACTCCGTGCGTTCCGTGTTGTGTCTGTGTGGGCATCGCCTTCACACCCCCTCCTCTCGGGACTCCGCGACCGGGCATCGCCCGGATGCTACAATACCATATGCCCACAACAGAGATCTCTCGCGACCGGGGCGCCATGGTCCAGTGTAGGAACTGCCGGTCCGCCGGACTGAGCCTCCTCTATGACTTTGGTCGGCTGCCCCTGGGGGGGTACCTGCTGCCGACGGCGGCGCTGGCCCGCCAGGCCCCCACGTTCGCCAACGCGCTGGCGATCTGCGGTGCGTGCGGCCTCGTGCAGCAGGCCTCCGACAGCGCCCGAGAGGCGCTGGTCGAGCTCGTGTACTCAAACTATCAGCCGACCTACTCGATGTCGGCGGCGGTGCGGGCGTATCAAGAATCGTTGCTGGACACGGCGGTGCGGCTGTCGGGCGTCCAGAGCGGCGATGCCGTCATCGAGATCGGATCGAACGATGGGTATGTCCTGGGGTTGCTCAAACACCGGAGCCTGGCGCCGGTCGGGTTCGACCCCTCGATCGATCCGGCCCTGGCGCGGTCGGGCTACCGGATCTTCCGGGAGTACTTCGGCGCGGCATCGGCGCGCCGGTACGCCGGTGCGCACGGGACCGTGAAGCTCGTCATTTCACGGCACACCTTGGAGCACGCCTTTGAGCCGGTGGACTTCGTCGAAGGGATTGCGGCGGTCCTCGCTCCCGAAGGCGTCGCCGTGCTCGAAGTGCCGTACCTGCAGTTGCAGATGATGAACAATCAGTTCCAGTCGATGGGCGTTCAGCATGTCTGCTTCTTCACCCTGGGCTCATTGTCGGACATGTTCGGCAGGGTCGGGCTCCGCGTGCGCGATGCGTGGTTCTGCCAGATGGATGGGGGCTCTGTCGTGGTGTGCGCGGGCACGCGCCCGCCGGCCGGCGCGGACGGCGGGAGGGCGGCGCAGATCGAGAGCGTCGAACAGATCCTTCGATTGCACGAACCCGCGGGATTCGGGCAGTTCTTTGCGGAGGTCGCCCGGCAGCGCACGGAGATTCGCGGGCTGACGGCGCAGTTCGCCGGCACGGGTCGCCGGATCGTCGCGTACGGCGCGGGGGGGAAGGGGCAGGCGCTGCTCAATCTGCTGGGGCTGGACACCCAGCTTATCCCGTACGTCATCGATGACACCCCCGGCTATATGGGGAAATATGTCCCAGGGGTGGGGACGGAGGTCGTGGCCCGGGATGATCCGAGAGCCGGGGAGGCGGGCATGGTGCTCATTACCGCCCCGACCCATATCCGGGAGATCGTCGAGCGAGACCGGGAGACGCGGGGGAGAGACAGGCTGTACGTGGCCACGGTCCCTCGGTTCCACATCGTCGACGTGTAGTGGGGCGCCGGGAGCCCCGCGCAGGGGAATGCCGGTGAAGACGACGGCCGCTGGTGGACGACGATTGGACAGGAGCCGTGAACGGTGCGCGCGGAAGTATCGCCTCGCGAAAGACCATGCGTTGAGGTACTTTCGCCGTCAGCAGGTTGAGGAAAGCCTGGTGTTCGCCCAGACGTCGGCGGCCTTTGCGCGGCGGTTTCACTTCGGGGTGTGGTCTGACGGCGAGCTCGAGGACCTGTTATCCTCGATCGGTGTGTCGATCTTCAGCCATCTGGCCGATCGTCCGGCATCCGGCGGGCGCAGCGGGTGCAAGATCCTCTACGTCGCCACCCATCTCGACGCGATCGGGGGGCACGGCGAGATTTTGCGACTCTGGCTGAAGCTGCTTTCCGGAACGCAGAATGTGGAACAGTATCTCCTCCCGACCGTCCGGGTGACTCCGGCGTTCTTAGCAAAGATCGAAGGCGCCGGGTGCGCCCTGCTGACCATCGGAGGAGAGACGCTGACCCAAAAGATTGAGTCCTTCGTCCGGCACTGCCTGGACGTGCAGCCCAGCCACATTGTTCTGTTTACCGACCCGGATGATGTCGTGGCGATCACCGCCGTCGGCGCGCTGAAGGCGCACCTGGCGCCGCGGGTCATGCTCTGCGATCACGCCGACCTCGCCGTTTGCCTGGGCAGGCGTATCACGGACGTCCTGGTCGAGTTCAGCCCCGCCCAGGTGTTTGTGTCCCGGACGCTCAGACAGTATGCGGGGAGCCTGGCGGTCGTCCCATTGACGACAGATCTCGCGGACGGTGGGCTGTCGACGCCTGACCCCCGGGAGGCCGGAGCGTCCACGTCGTCGTTATCGATCGCCAGCCCGTGGAAGATTGTCCCGGATGGATCCTGGGACTACTTTGCGGCCATCAGGACGATCCTGGAACGCCATCCAACGCATCGGCACGTCCTCTTGACACAATCCGCCGACGCGATCACCGGAGCGCTTCGGCACTGGCCGAAGCGCCTCTTGGAACGGCTGATCGTGGCCTATGATGTGACCGGCCTGGCGCCCTACTATCGCCGGGCTGATTTTTTGATTGAGACGTTTCCATTTTCGGGCGGGCAGGTGAGGGTCGAAGCGATGGCGTTCGGCCTCCCCATGATCTTTGTGCGCAATCCTCATCTCTCGCTCATGATCGCCCACTCTGGGATCGACACCATCGCGGGGAGCTATCCGTTCATTGCCGACTCGAACGACGATGTTGTCGATCACGCCGACGCGCTCATCACACATCCCGATCTGAGACGGCACTGCGGCCGGCTCTTGAGCGCGATGTTTCGGCAAGGCTTTCCCCCCGAGCTGGTCCGCTCGAAGCTCGAGGCGCTCCTCAAAGGCGCGTCTTCGTGCGAGGATCCCGGACGCGCGTCCGAGATGGCCGAGACGGAGCATGTCGATGAGGAGTACCTGCTCTCGAGAGACCTTGATCGTGCGCAGTGTCCCAGCCCGTTCCTCAGTGTTGGCCGGGACATGATGCGGACGGGCAAGGTTCGGGTCGGCGTGTTGTTCGACTGCCTGCGCCACCTGATGCCGGAGGATTGGCTGTGGGCCTGGAAACGCCTGGCACGCCGCGTGGCGGGGGTGTGATGTCGTCTGGTGATCGGTTTTGGGGTACCAGTTCTGTCGGAAGCTCGTTGCCGGTGATCCCCTGAGCACAGGAAGACGCGATGCAGGCTCAGCGTAGCATCCACACACCCCAGCCCTCCGGCCGTGCGAAGGAGCCGCGCCCCCGCGGCGGGGCGCCGCTGGTGAGCGTGTGCATGCCGTCGTTCAACCATGCGGCGTTCCTCCCCACAGCCATCGAGAGCGTGCTCAAACAGACCTATCCCTACGTCCAGCTCATCATCGTCGACGACGGCTCGACGGACAAGAGCCTGGAAATCGCCCAAGGCTACGCGTCGCGCTACCCGGAGCGGGTGCAGGTGTTCACCCACGAGGGCAACGCGCATCGAGGCGTCTCCGCGACCGCCAACCTCGCCTTCCAGAGATCGAGCGGCGGCTACTGGTGCGGGCTCTCCTCCGACGACGCCTTCGTGCGGGATAAGGTGGAACGGCAGGTGACGTTCCTGGCGGAGCATCCCGAGATCGGGCTGGTCTACGGCCCGGCCACGGTGATCGATGCGGACGGCCGCCGGGTGGGGCTCACGTTCGCGAGAGACCTGTCGCGCGAGCCCGATCCCCTGCGGTCGCTGCTGGAGGGGAACTACCTGCATCCACGGACGGTGATGGTTCGCCGCGATTGTCTCGAGAAGGTAGGGTTGCGCGACGAAAGTCTCGAATACGACGACTGGGAACTGTGGATCCGGATCGCGGCCCACTACAAGATCGCATTCCTGCCCGGGCCGGTGGCGTATTATCGCATCCACCCCACGAGCACGGCAATCGGGCAGCCGCCCGAGTTCCACCGCGACCGGAATCTCGAAGTGATGCAGGCCCTTGAAGCGAAGACATTCAAGGTCGGCGGAGCCCTGGTCAACCCGTTCAACAGGGCCATGATCAAGCTCAACCTCGCCTACCTGTACTTTTGCGCGGCCGACCTGAACCGGGCGGCCGAGGCGATGAAGGCCGCCATCGCCATCGACCCCGCGGTGCTCCTGGAATATCGCTTTCTTGCCGGATGGCTCATTCGCCGCCAGCGCGAAGTGGCGTTGTTCACCCGCTCCGAGGCGAGAGACTACATCGGCTGGTTCACCGCGCACGCCTCAGTCTACGCGCCCACCGATATGCGCCGGACGGGGGCGCTCGACGCGATCTGGCGGCTGAAGTTCGCCCTGCTCCTCGGGAAGTACGGATTTGTCTCGAGGCAGTGGCTGCGCCGCGGGGAGCTCCTCCTCGAAACCCTTCGGGCAAAATGGCGGCGGTGAAGGCCTCCCACAGGGACCACGTTGCGGATGTGGGAGTCCGCTGATCGCCGGAGGCGGCGCCGCCGCCCCGCCGGGTCTCGACGGTGAACGTCCTCCACGCGGTCCGGCAGTTCTCTCCCTCAGTCGGCGGCATCGAGAGCGCGGTCATGGCGCTGTGCGGCCGGCTCCGGCGGCGGGGGCACGAGTGCGAGATCGTGACGCTCGGCCGCCTCTGGGACCACGCGCACCCGCTGCCCTCGACCGACATCGTCGAGGGAGTGCGTGTGCACCGGATCCCCTTCGTCGGGGGGCGCCGCTTCTTTGTGGCGCCCGGGATCTTGAAATTTGCCGCCGGGCATGCCGTCATCCACGTGCACGCGATCGATTTCTTCCTCGACTTCCTCGCCGCCACGCGGTGGCGCCACCGGACCCCTTTGGTGGTCTCCACCCACGGTGGGTTCTTCCACACCGGATGGGCGACGGCGGCGAAGCGGATCTACTTCCAGACGATCACCCGCCTGGCGCTGACCCAGGCGGCGAGGGTCATCTGCGACAGCGGGCAGGACGACCGGCTCTTCGCCCCCATCGTCCCCGCGGAAAAGCGGGTGACCATCGCCAACGGCGTCGAGGATCTCTTTTTCCAGATCCGCAAGTCCGTGGACCCCGGGCTGCTGGTCGTGGTGGGCCGCGTTGCCGGTCACAAGGGGATCGACCGGGCCATCGGCCTCCTCCCGAGGGTCCGTCAGGCGGTCCCCCAGACGCGTCTCGTGATCGTGGGACCGGACGTGGAGGGCCTGCGCGCGCCGCTGGAGGGGCTGGCGCGTGAGCGGGGAGTGGCGGCGGGCGTGACCTTCGCCGGCGCGGTGGACCGGGCTGCGCTGACGGAGTACCTGGCCCGGGCGCACCTGGTGCTGGCGCCGTCGATATACGAAGGGTTTGGGATCGCCGTGATCGAGGCGATGGCGTCGGGCAGCCTCGTGATCGCAAACGACATCGAGGCGCACCGAGAGCTCATCCGGACGGACGTCAATGGCCTCCTCGTGGACTTCAGCGACGAGGAACGCGCCGCGGAGGTCGTGGTGCAGGCGCTCCGGCTTCCCGCCGCGCATCTGGCGGGCATCGGGGAGCGGGCGCGCGCGGCCGCGGCCCGTTTTGGCTGGGACCTCGTGGTGGACCGCGTGGAGCGGGTGTATCGCGAAAGCGCGACGGCGGAGGCGAGGGGGTGAGCGCGGGCGGCGCGTCCGACGGGCAGCACGGAGGGGAGGGGCCCCGCCCGGTCCGGCGGGTGGGGCTGGGGGGGGTCATGTTCGACGATGTCAATCTGGAGGAGGCGGTCGCGGGGCTCGACCGCGCAATCGCCGGTGGGATCCGGGGGTACGTCGTGACGATGAACGTCGATTTCGTCGTGCGGTTCCGGCAGGACGCCGCATTTCGGGTCGCGTGCGAGCGGGCCGCGCTGCGCGTGGCGGACGGGATGCCGATCATCTGGGGCACGCGTCTGCTCGGCCGGCCGCTCCGCGCCCGGGTCGCCGGCGCCGATCTCGTCCCGGCCCTCTGCAGGCTCGCCGCGGGGAGGGGGCACACGGTGTTCTTCCTGGGCGGGAAGCCGGGCGTCGCCGACATGGCGGCCCGGCGGCTCGAGGCCCGATTTCCGGGGCTGCGCGTGGCGGGGACCTACAGCCCTCCGGACCGGTTCGAGCCCGAAGGGGCGGCGGCGGAGGCGGCCGTGCACGTGGTGAACGAGGCCAGGCCGGCGCTCCTGTTCGTGGCGCTGGGATCGCCGAAGCAGGAGCTCTGGGTGCACCGTCACTGGGACCGCCTCGACACCACCGTGGCGCTGTGCGTCGGGGCCGCGCTCGATTTTGCGGCGGGGACCCAGGTCCGCGCGCCGGGCTGGATGCAGCGGGCCGGGCTGGAGTGGCTCTGGCGGCTCGCGCTGGAGCCCGAACGCCTCTGGAAGCGCTACCTCGTCCGGGACGCGGCGTTTGTGGGCATATTCCTCACGGAATGGTGGAGAGAGCGCATCAAGACCCCCGGAAGGTGACCGCGCGCCCGCTCTGGCTGCCGGCCGGGTTGGTACGGTCGCGGGCCTGGGCGCGGACGGTGTCGCTCCTGGCGCTTGCGGCTTCGGATCTCCTGGCCCTCGCCGCCGCGCTGGGCATGGCGGTCGGCGCGCGCATCTCGCTGCTCCCGGTGCTTTCCCGGGGGTTTGAGCGGCCGACCTACCCCCTCGCCCACTACGCGGCCCTGTGGTGGATCCCCGTCGTCTACCTCACCGCCCTCGCGTACACGGGACTCTACACCCGCAGAGACCCCTATTGGGAAGAGGTCCGCCGCTGCCTGCAGGCGGCCACGATCGCGGTCGTGCTGATGTTCGCCGCGTTGTCGGTGGCGAAGACCGGCGGCGATGTCTCGCGGCCGGTGGTGGTCCTGGCCTGGGGGATCCTGCTCGTGGTCCTGCCCCTCTTGAGGGGCGCCACCAAGGAGGCGTTGTTCGCCGCGGGGCCGTGGCGCAAGCCGGCGCTGCTCGTGGGGCACGGACGGCGGGCCGCGGCGCTTCTGGAGGCGCTCCGCCGCAACCGCACCCTCGGGTATGATGTCGTGGAGACGATCGCCGATCCGGCGGAAGCGCCGCACCGTGCGGTCGCGGCCGGGGCGCGGGAAGTGATTCTGGCGATCCCCGAACTGGGCCGCGCCGAGTTCCTGCATCTCGTGGAGCGCCTCCGAGAGGTGGCCGAAAACGTGGTCATCGCGCCCGATCTCGCCGAGGCGCCGGTGCTGGGCGTGGAGGTCATCGGGCTGCTCGAAGATCGGGCGCTGCTGCTGCGGGTCCCCAACAATCTCCTGAAGCCATGGAACCTGGCGGTGAAGCGAATCTTCGACCTGGCCGTGGCCTCCGCCCTCGCCCTGGGGCTCGCGCCCTTCGTGGCCGCCGCGGGCCTGGCGATCCTGTGGGAGTCGCGGGGGCCTGCGTTCCACGTCGAGCCGCGGGTCGGGCGCAGGGGGATCCCCTTCGCGTGCTACAAACTGCGGACGATGTTCCGGGACGCCGACCGCCGTCTCGGGGCGTATCTCGCGGCCAATCCGGAGGCGGCCGCCGAATGGCAGCGCTTTCGGAAACTCAGGACCTACGATCCCCGGGTCACCCGCGTCGGCCGGTTCCTGAGACGCTATTCGCTCGATGAAATTCCACAGCTGCTGAACGTGATGCGCGGCGAGATGAGCCTGGTGGGACCGAGGCCGTACCTCAGCCCGGAGACGGCGTTGATCGACCACGACGGGCTGACCGATGTCCGGCCCGGGATGACCGGTCTGTGGCAGGTGAGTGGAAAGAACGCCCTGGACCTGCGCGAGCGATCACGCCTGGATCGGTGGTATGTGAACAACTGGTCGTTGTGGCTGGACGTCATCGTTCTGGTGAAGACGGTCCCGGTGATCCTCGGGGCCAGATGACGGCTCTCCCCCAGGAATTCTCTGAGGTCGTGCGAATGTTTGGGGGACCCCGGGGCGACGGCCGCATCTGGGGCCGGCAGTTCGATGTCTAAGCAATGCGGGATTGCGGCATACAATTTACGGCATACATGCGGCACAAGGGAGCCGCTGCCCGCGCGCCCGATGCCTACGGCGTGAGCCAAGACGTCCCGGGGCCTGACCACCATCGCGAACGGGTGTTCGCATTCAATTGCAGGACCCGGAATTGGAAAGGCGAATAGGGGTTCGTGCCACCGTGAAGGAGGCTCCAGAGTATGGGTCTGTTCGGGAGCCGGTCGTCTATCGGGCTCGATCTGGGGAGCCATACCCTCAAGGCGGTTGAGGTGGTGCCGGCGGGCGGTGGCCGGCATAAGGTCGCCCGCCTTGGGGTCATCCCGACCCCCCAAGGGGCCATCGCCGATGGAGCCGCCGCCAGCGCCGAAGTGCTCGGCATGGCGATCCGCAACCTCCTCACCACCGCCGGGATCAAAGGCAACCGGGTGGTCACCGCGCTGGGGGGCGAAGCCGTGATCGTGCGCGAGCTTAAGCTCCCCGAGATGCCGGATGCGGAACTGGAGCAGGCGGTCGCCTACGAAGCCGAGCGATATCTGCCGTACGGCGTCAAAGAGGTCAGCCGGGACTTTCAGGTGTTGGGGAAGGCCGCCGAAGAAGGGCAGGTCGAAATCCTTTTGGTGGCCGCGCGCAAGGAAGTCGTGGACCGTCAGCTCGCGGCCCTGCACACGATCGGCCTCTCGGCGTCCATCCTCGACGTCGCGCCGTTTTCGATGCTCCGCTCCGTCGCGCGCCGGGACGGCCAGGCCCAGGGCACCATCATCTACGTCGATCTGGGCGCGGAGAGCTCGGACATCATCATCATGGAGGGCGAACGCCTGCGCCTTGCCCGAAACATCTCCACGGGCGGCACCGCCGTGACCAAGGCCATCGCCGACGCCCTCAGCCTCGAGCTCCCGGCGGCGCAAACGCTCAAAGAAGAGCGGGCCCAGCTCCTGCTGGAGGGGCAGCAGCCGGGCGACAACACGCTCGTCCAGGTGCACGAGGCGATTCTCCCGGTGATCAACAGCATCTTCACCGAGGTCCGCCGGTCGCTCGACTACTACCAGACGCGGTCGCGCGGGCAGGCGGTCAGCAAGGTCATGCTCACCGGGGGAACGGCGAAGCTCAAGAACCTCGCCCCGTTCCTCAGCGAGGAACTGGGGCTTCCGGTGGAGATCGGGAACCCCTTTGCCAGCTGCAGCGCGGACGCGTTCCCCAAGGAGTACCTGAGCGATGTCGGCCCGATGATGGCTGTGGCCGTGGGCCTCGCCCTGAGGGGAGAGTAGGCCGCGATGATCACGATCAACCTCCTCGCCCCGGGACGGCGCCGGCCGATCGGTCCCACGCCCGGCACCATGCTGGCCTTCCTGGTCACGGCGGCCCTCGTCGGCGTGATGATCATGGTCACCATTTTCCTGGGGACCAGGGCGGGCGCGCTGCACCGGCAGGTCAACGACGTCAACAAGAAGATGGAGGCGCTGCGGCCCATCGCCCAGGAGGTCGACCGGCTGGAGCAGACGCTGCGCAGCCTGCAATCCCGTCAGGCGGTGCTGCAGGCGCTCCTGTCCAGGCAGTTGCCGGCCACGGACTCGCTCAGGGCGCTCCGCACGGTCATTCCGCAGGACGTCTGGCTGATCGACCTGGCCACGTCCGGCGCGCGCGGGGTGACCTTCGACGGGTACACGTTTACGTACAGGTCGGTCGCGCGTTTCATGGTCGCCCTCAAGGACTCCGACAGGTTCCGCAACATCGACCTGACCACGACGCAGAAGGAGAAGATCGGCGAGCGCGATGTGGTCAAGTTCCAGGTGACCGGGGAACTGGCGCCGGTGAGCGCCGGCGGGTCGAACTCCCTTCCCGGGCTCGCCGTCACCGCCCCCGGCGGCAACGCCTCCGGCAATCCGGGCGCGCCGCCCGCGGGGACCGCGCCCACCCGGCTGGTCGTTCAGAAGACCGGTGAGGCGCAATGAAACCTCTGACGGCGCGCGACAAGCTCGTTGTGTGGGCGCTCGCCCTCGTGGCGCTGGTCGTCATCTTCTACTTTTATGTCTATACGCCGAAGACACGGGAGATCAACACGGTCTCCCGGCAGCTGAAGACCGCGCAGACAGAACTGGCGCGCCTGCAGGCCCAGGCGGCGCGCAAGGAAGAACTGGACCGGAGGGTGCAGCAGATTCAGCACGACCTTCAAGACATCGAAGCCAAGCTCCCGTCCGCCCGCGAGATCCCGGTGCTGCTGGTGCGGCTCGAGACCCTCGCCTCGCAGGTCAGCGCGAACCTGATCCTGATCAAGCCCGGTCCTCTGCAGAATTCTCAGGGGGCGGGGGCCCAGCCGCCCCCCCAACCCGGCCGCCCGGGCACGCCGGCGCCGGCGTCGGCGCCGCTCTCCTATCAGACCTTTTCCCTGGAGCTCAACGTGGAAGGCCCGTTCGATGTCATTTCGAACTTCGTGCATGGAATCGAGACGTTCCCCCGGTTTATCTCCATGACCGACCTGCGGCTCAGCCCGGCCGCCAGGACGGGACAGTCTTCTCCTGAGCGACCGATGCTGACCCTCGGACTCCAGGCGACCACCTATGTGGTGCCGGAAAGCGCGGGGAACCGATGAAAAAGGTCCGTCCACTGCTCGGGTTCCTCGTCGTCATCGCGGCGGGCCTTGCCTACGTGAGCCACGGGAACATCTCGCGCCTTGCGAGCCTGCCGAGCGTTCTGATGCGGCCGCCCCGGCCCGGAGCCGCGACCGTTCCATCCCGGGGGCCATTGCCGGTGACCGGCAAGCCGGGTGCGCCGTCCGCCGGGATGCCGGCGGCGAGGCCGGGGGCCACGCAGGCCGCAGCGCCTGCCGGGCCACCGGCTGCATCGCCCGGCGCTGCGCGGGGTACGCCCGGCGGCACGCCGCCCGCCCCATCGGCGGCTGCAACGGCGAAGGGAAGCCCCACGCCGGCCGGGGCGGGGCCGGCCGCACCGCTGCCCGGAACCCCCGGGAAGCCGCCTCAGGGAGCGTCGCCCACGGGATCCCCGTCGGGGGCCCCCGCTCCCGCGGGGGGCCCGGCTACTCCGGGTAAGCCTGCGGGCGGGGCTGCGCCGCCGGGTGGGGAGCCGCAGCCCGGATCTCCTGCGCCGGCCGCCCAACCCCCGCCGAATCCCAACTCAGAAGCGGTCGTCGTGGGGTCCGGCCCGCGGGGGCGCCAAGATCCGTTTGTCCCCCTGGCGTCGCCCGGCACCGGCTTTGGGGGACCCGTCCCATCGATGCCGCTGCCGCCCCTGCCTGGGCAGCTGCCGCAGCCGCCGGGATTCACGACTCCAGGGATGGGCGGGGGCGCAGGCGGCCGCATGCGCGTGGCGGGGATCATGGGCGCTCGCGATCGGGTGGCCATCATCGAGTCGGAGGGCAGGACCTACATCGTTGGGGTCGGCGAGCGGGTGGGCGGTGCCACCGTCGTGTCGATTGAGTCAGAAAAAGTTGTGCTGAAGGAAAATAATGTGACGTTTGAGCTGAACATCGGAGGTGAGCAGTCATCATGAAGGTTCCTTCGCGGCGCTGCCGCCGATCCGCCGCCGTCGGACTCACGCTGATCTTCGCCCTCGCTCTCTGGCCGGCGAGCCAGGCCCAGGCCGCGCCCGTGAAGGTGACCGGGATCAACCTGAAGGAGGTGGCCTCCCAGCTCCTGGTGGCGATTGTGGCATCGGGGCCGGTGCGGTACCAGGTCCGCGACGTCCAGCCCAACTGGATTGTCGTCGATGTGCCGGGCGCGCAGCTTGGGATCCCGCCCGGGGAGGTGCCGGTGGCGCGGGGCCTCGTCACAAAGGTGCGGGTCGGGCAGTTCGAGCCCAACATCGTCCGGGTGGTCCTGGAGCTCGTCCAGCCGATCAGGTTCCATCTGACCGCCTCTCGGGATCGGGCCGCGATTCTCCTCGGCATCCCGACGGTCGTCGGCGGCCAGCCGATTCCCCCGCGCGCGGAACCGACGCAGCTTCCCCTGCCGCCGGCGACCCCGCCCGCCACGGCGCCCCAGCCCGGGCCGGCGATGGGGTTCGATCAGAAGATCAGCCTTGAGCTGCGCAATGTGGACATCACCGACGTGCTGTCCGCGCTGGCCAAGCTCGCGCACGTGAACCTGGTCACCGACGCCGGTGTGCAGGGGAGGATCACCGTCCGGCTGACGGACGTGACCTTCGCCGAAGCCATGCACCTCATTCTCGATCCGAACGGGCTGGGGTTCCAACTCATCGGCTCGAACATGATCGTCGCGAGGAAGGAGAAGTTGACCGGCATCCGCCAGCACCGGGTGACGAACATGCTGGCCAGCACATTTGTGGCGAGCTACCTGGCGCCGCTCACCGGCGTCCCGAAGGAAAAGGCGGTGGTGGATGACGCCACGAACTCGTTCTTCCTCGTGGGGTCGGACGACGACCAGAGCAAGGTGGCGGCGCTGCTGGCCCGCGTCGACACGCCGGTCGAGCGCGCGATCACCCGCCGGATCAAGTTGAACTATCTCGATGCGTCGGCGTTCGTGGACCTGCTGACGACCCGGCTCCCGGACTCCGCCAAATCGGCGAAGATCGACAAGGTGAACAACGCGGTCGTCCTGGTCGGCTCGGCGGGGCAGATGCAGATCCTCGATTCGTTTCTGGAGCAGGTGGACACGCCCCTGCCCCAGGTCTTGATCGAGTCGATGGTGGTCGAGGTGCCTACGGAAATCACCAAGAACCTGGGCGTCGCCTGGCAGACCGCCGAGCCGCTGACGCTGCAGTGGACCACGCCCGCGCCCCCGACGTGCTGCGCGGTCATCCAGGCCCCCAGTATCGCCAATATCCTGATCTCGACCCCGGCGATCCTGTTCACGCTGAACAACCTCATCCAGGAAAACAGGTCGAAGCTCCTGGCCAATCCCCGTCTGGCGGTCCGCGACGGCGAGACGGCGAAGATGAACATCGGCGACAAGATCCCGTTCCAGGTCGTGAACGCGCAGGGCGTGCCCTCGGTGATCATCATCGAAGCCGGGGTCCAGCTGGAGGTCACGCCGCACATCGGCACGGATGGGTTCGTGACGCTGAAGATGCATCCTGAGGTGAGCAGCATCAAGACGGCGCCGGCCCCCGGGGTGCCGCCGACCATCGCCACCCGCGAAGCGGATTCCTCGCTGACCGTGAAGGACGGCACGCCGATCGTGCTGGCCGGGCTCATCCAGAAGAACGAGGTGGAGACCACGATCAAGATCCCCCTCCTGGGGGATGTCCCCATCCTCGGGTGGCTGTTCAGAAGCACGTCGAGGGACAAGATCGACAACGAGGTGATCTTCGTGATCACACCGCACATTCTGGCGAAGGTCGGGTAGTGGCGCCGCTCGCGCGGACCGCGCTGACCGCGCTGGGGCTGGTGGGCCTCGTGGCCGCGAGGGCCACCGCGGCCCTGCCGGCGTTCGATCTGACGAAGCTCCCCCCCACCGAAGCCGCCTTCACGCGCGCGATCGAAGTCTACCAGAAGGCCGCGAGGGCGAACCCGCGGGATGCCGAGGCCCACTACTGGCTCGGGGTCGCCTACTGGGAAGCCTCGCTGCAGCACCGGAATATGCTGATCCCCTACGGGGACGGGTATCTCGACAAATCCATCGCCGAGCTCGAGCGCGCGGTGAAGATCAACGACAATTACTTCGCCGCCTGGCAGCTGCTGGCGACCGCCTACCCGACCCGGGGCACGAGCGCCCTCTTCGCCCTCGGCGGGTTGTTCGGGCTCACCGACGATCAGAAAGGCTGGGAGGCCTCGCAGAAACTGATCCTCTTGAGCCAGAACCAGGGCATCGCCTACGGGGGCGCCCCGCCGCAGCCCAAGGGCGGCGGCGGGGGCGTGCCCCCATCACCGCCCGCGGGGCCCAGCCAGACCGCGCCCGCGCCCCCCACCACCGCCCCGCCGCCTCCCGCCACCGGACCGGCGGGCACCACCGCCCCGGCGAGTCCCACCGGACCTGCCGGCTCGACAGGACCGGTCAAGAGGAAGTTCAATCCGGCGGACTACTACGTGATCGGCGACCAGGACACCAAGCTCCTGTACCAGTACTCCTGTTCTTCCCTTCCGGTCATCGAGCACCCGGCGTTCTTCCTGATCAAGTGGCAGGCGTTCGACCGGGGGTACAAGCCGGCCGCGATCTGCCCGCCCCCCTAGGAGCCCCGCGATCTTCGCACCCGTCGTAGCGGGCCGGCGCAGCTGACACGTCCGACCATGGGGATTGTCGCGTTCGCGCTGGGGCTCATCGTCGGAAGTTTTGTCAATGTGTGCATCTACCGGCTGCCGCGCCGCGAATCGGTGGTGTGGCCGGGGTCGCACTGCCCCCACTGTCAGGCCCCGATTCGCTGGTACGACAACATCCCGCTCCTGAGCTTCGCGCTCCTGGGGGGACGCTGCCGGCGATGCCGGGCGCCGATCAGCTGGCGCTATCCGCTGGTGGAGTTCCTGACGGCGGCGCTGTTCGTCCAGAGCGTGGCCGCGTTCGGGGTGAGCCTGCGCGCCCTCCAGAGCCTGGTCCTGGGCACCCTCCTCCTCATCGTGTTCTTCGTGGACCTGGACCACTACATCATTCCCAACCGCATCACGTATCCGGGCACCGTCATCGGCCTGCTGTTCGCCGCGCTGTCGGACGGGCGCGTGGACTGGCGCCACGCGGCGGTCGCCGCGGTGACCGCGCTCGCGCTCGGGGGCGGGTTTGTGCTGGTCAACGTCCTGAGCGCCTGGATCCTCGGGCAGGAAGGGATGGGGATGGGGGATGCGAAGCTCGCCGCGATGATCGGCGCGTTCCTGGGCTGGCCGATCGGGGCGGTGGCCATCCTGATGGGGGTCTTCATCGGGGGCGCGCTCGGGGTGGGCTTGCTGGCGCTCCGGTTGAAGGGGCGCCGGGAACAGATCCCGTTCGGCCCCGCCATGGCCGCCGGCGCGCTGGCGGCGATGTGGTGGGGCCCCGGCCTGCTGAACTGGTACCTGACCAAGATGCTGGGGTGATGGGCGGGGCGCCGTGAGCATGGAAGAGACGGTCAAGGAGTATCGGCGGCGGCTGGCGGAGCAGATCGCGACGCACCAGCAGGAACTGGACGAGCTCAGCCGGCAGCTGCAGCAGTCGGCGAGCATCGATGACCTCACCGGGCTGTTCACGGCGCGCGTGT
>VBAK01000107.1 GCA_005882275.1 Candidatus Segetimicrobium genomatis | reverse complement strand
CCATGCTGAGATCGCGGTACTTGAACGTGATCTTGGCGTTGGTGGACCAGGCGTAGGAGACGCCGGCGGCCCAGGAGGTGAACGTCCTCTGGTCCGAGACGGTGTTCCCGGACAGCCAGTTCACGTAGAGCCTCCACCCCTGCCACGGCTCGATGCTGGCAGTGGCGGTGAAGCCCTGGGAGTTTCCGGGATACAGCACGTCCCAGAAGTCGCCCGTGATGTCGGCCTCAGCCGCCCCGTACGGAGGGTAGAAGTTCACGCCGTAGTAGGCGTACCCGGTCGAGGCGTTGATGTTGCAGCAGAGGCCCAGAAGGGTGCTGAGGTTCCACGACGCGCTGACGGTGGCGCCGCTGTCGTTGCCGCCGAGCACCTGATCATTCCACGTCGCGCCCTCCGCGTCCACGTGGATGCCGGGCATGACATCCCACTGCCCGTACACCCCATAGCCGTTGCCGGCTGCCGGGCACGTGATTCCGCCGGCGCCCGCAAACCCGGTGCTCGTGGCGCCGCCGACGTTCGTGCAGCGTGTGGTGGTCGGGTTAAGGGAGCCGCCGCCTGGGCCGTAGACGTGGTAGAGGATGCTCGTCGCGCCGGCGGGTTGGCTGAACCCCGTAGACCCGAAGTTCCCGATCTGGTTGCCGACATAGTAGCCGCCCACCCGGAGCCCTTCCATCACCGAGATGTTGGCGTCCACCCCGTAGGCGTCCTCGCCGCTGGGGTAGCTGACCGAGCCGGTGTTGCCGGTGATGCGGACCCAGACGGCCTGGATCTGCAGGTCCGAGAGGCTGTTCAGGTGGACCGCAATCCGGAGACCGTCGGCGGCGTTGTTCCCGCTGTCGCCGGTGCTGTCTTCCCAGGTGTCCCCGCCCGTGTTGAACAGCAGCCCCATCGGGCCGAACTGCACCGGGTAGCACCCGCCGCCGCAGGGGGTATTCTGACCGAACCGGCCGAGCCAAACCTCGGTCGTGTCCCCCAGCCAGGGCACCTTCCAGTCGAGGAACGCGCTGTCGATGCTGCCAAACGAGCCCTGAGTGGTTCCCGTCAACGTATTCGCGCTGTTGAAGAACTGATACCCAGTTGTGCTGATCAGCGCCACGATGAAGTGAAGGTCGGGCGCCACCGACGAGTCAAACCCGAACTTGTTCTCCCAGCGCGGCCGGTTCCCGCGGGGTTGCGACGACGCTGCGCCGACGCTGGTCTTGGGGTTCCCGTTGAGGCTGGCTCCCCCGGCCACAGTATACTGGTTCAGGTCCTCGCGGAACCGCATGCCGCCGGTGATCCGGACGTTGGAGAGCTTCGCCTTCATGGCGTTCAGCTCTTCCTCCACCGCGGTCAGCCGGACGTTCTTCGCCGCCAGTTCCGCCCGGAACTCGTTCACCAGCCGCTGGATGCTCTGGATGTCCGACCCGGTGACTTCCGGCTTGGCCGACGGCGCCGGGGTGGGGATCTGGATGCTTTCGATCCTGGCGAGCAATCGTGCAACCACCATGGCCATCTCGTACCGTGTCATGGCCCGATCGCCCTTGAAGGTCCCGTCGGGGTACCCCTCGACGAGGCCCTTCGCCGCCAGCTCGGCGATCGCGTCGTACGCCCAGTGATTGGTGGGCGTGTCGGCGAACGGCTGAGCAAAGGCGGGGGAGATCATGGCAAACACGAGCACGGTCGCGACTGCCATCGCGAACTGTCTCATGTCATTCCCCCTCGTTCGTGCGATGTCGGGCGCTTCGAGGGGCTGCCGGATCGCGAGTGTCCGTGTTTTCTCGACGCCCGTCGTCCCCGTTCCGCGCCCGCGTGCTACCCTCCCCCGGGTGTCACCCTGCCGTGCCTCCCCCTCCCTTCCGGGCGAACCCGACTACGGCCGGTGGCCGTCGGAGCAGTGAACACTTCGGAGCAGTGAACACTAACGCTTGCCGACATACAGAATGAATATGGCCGAGGGTGCCGTTCAGACGCAATCGCTGTGTATATTACAGCCATATTTCGGCAAGTGTCAAGGATTTTTCCTAATAATTTAGGGTGAATTCCTCCCGAACAGGTGTTTACCTGCGGCGCGTTCGGGATGGCGGGATTAGCGCGAACCTGCCGCGGATTTCTGCGCCAGGTAGGTTTCCGCGATGACGACCGCGGCGTAATCGTCGTACGGATCGGGGGGGACCTGGAACCCGAGGGGCAGGAGCCTCCGCCAGCCTCGAGGCGGATGATCGTGAAAGTACCGCCGGCGGGCCAGAAGCGTGGTGCCGCGCTCCGTCACGGACGTCACCGGCACAGGGAGGCCCGACAGCCGGGTGAGGACCTGTTTGGCGCCGGTCTGATCTCCGACCAGCACGACATCGACGCCGTGGTCCCCGATCCACCGCCGGACGAGCCGGTCCAACTCGGGGAGCGGGACCACCTGCCGTGCCACCACGCCTTCGGGGCCGCAGACGGCCACCCCGCACTTCTCCCTGCCGGGGTCGACCGCCAGCACCCTCACCGGAAGGTCAGCACGACGGGGCCGATCGTGTAGGTGTCGGCGAGGGCCACGACCCGGATGTCGAGGGCGCCGCGGTGGCCCTGGACGCGGTCGAGCGTTGCCAGGAGCACGGCGGGGTCCAGCCGAACGTCCGGCGGGCTCGTCGCCAGGGCGAACGGCGGGGAGATGACCCCTCGGCTCTTGGCCGTGGCCGCGACTCGAGCCGAGAGATCCAGGAGCCCGGCCTCGACCTGCCGGCGGGATGCCGCGCCGTCGAGCCGCCGCTCCGCGATGGTCTCGCCTTCGCTGAACACCAGACGGTTCGGAAACCCGATGACGGTCGCCTCCAGAGGCTGCCCCCGAACGGTGTTCTGGGTCGCGATCATCCGCACGACCATCGAGGCGTGACGCTCGACGATGTCCTGGGCGACATCGGCAATCGTCACCCCCGGCGGGGACATCCGCACGGCCGCGCCGTCCGGGCCCGGCGCCGCGCCGCGCTGCCGCGCCGACTGCGACGCCAGGTCGAAGAACGCCTGGACCCGGTTGTTGACGGCGGCGGCCGGCTCGGCGCCGTCGACGACGGTGCGCAGGACCTCCTGATCGCGCAGGTAGATGATGTCGCTGACCTGAAGCGCGCGGAGCTGCGCCTCCTGTTGGGTGATCTGCTGGCGAATCTCCTGCAGGTGGAACACCGCCTGCCGCGCATCGTTGCTGACCAGGAAGACGACCGCCAGCGTGACGATGGCGATCAGCATCCCCGTGATCACCGTGATGATCTGCGCGGTGTATCGCGGGCGGAGCCCCAGCACCGCCAGCCGGCGGCGCCCGATGCTCCTGCCCACGACGTTGCCGATGAACGCGACGAGCCCGCTCACCAGGATGAGCACGGGAATGAGGATGAACGCCGCGTTCACCGCGCCGCCACCGGCATCGGGCCGCTCCCTTCACCGCCCGACTGCGCCAGCGGGGGCGCCGCGCTCACCGGGCCGCCCGGACGAGCAGCAGCACCCCCAGCACGCCGATGATCGCGTTGGGGAGCCAGGCTCCCAGGACCGGCGCGATCACCCGCCCTTCGGAGGCCAGCTCCGCCGGGATGGCGATGGCATAGTAGGCGAACAGGACCAGGATGCTGAGGCCCATGCCGATGCTGGGCCCCGACCGGTGCGGCCGGAGGCTGAGCGGGATCGCCACCAGCGCGAAGACGACGCAGCTGGCCATGGCGGCGATCCGGTTGTGAAACTCCACCGCGTAGGCCCGGGGGTCTTCTCCCCGCCGCCGGGCCGCGGCGATCTCCGCGGACAGTTCCCGGAGGCTCATGTCCGACTGCTGTTTGGGAGGAGCGGTGAGGTCCTGAGGGGTGCGCGGCACGTTGAGGTCCAGCGCCCCAAACTTGGTCGTGACCACGCTCTGGCCGAAGACGTAGATCGTGCCGTCGTGAAACGTCCAGGCCCCGCCCTCTCGGTACGTCGCCTCGCGCGCGCGGACGAGGCGGACCTCCTGGCCCCGGACCAGATAGACGACCGTGACGCCCTCGAGGGTCTGCGTCTGCGGGTTGTAGCGCTGGGCGTGGTACAGCGCGCTTCCCTCCGGGCTCGGCCCCTGGAAGAAGATATTCTGGACGGGCTGCAGCGCGGCCGCGCCGGCGGCGAAGTCGCTGAAGACCTTCTGATACCGGTCGTTGGCGACCTTCACGACCCCCTCGGAGAACACGAGGGTGCCGACCGCGGCGGCGCACCCCATGGCCACGACCGTCGCCGCGATGCGGTAGAGGCTCGTCCCGGAGACCCGCAGCGCCGCGATCTCGTGATTATCGGTGAGGCGCCCGATCCCGAGCACGGTCGCCAGCAGCACCCCCATCGGGGCGCAGAAGGCCACCAGGTAGGGCACCTTGTAGACGAACAATTCCAGCGCGACCCCGAACGGCAGCCCCTGGTTGATGGCGAGGCGCGCGAGATAGAACACGTGGTTCATCACCAGCAGGGTGGTGAAGAATCCCAGCGCGAACCCGAAGGACAGGCCGATCTCCGTCGAGAGGAGCCGGTCGAGCAGGGAGACGGTGAACACGGGCGCCCGCCGCCGCTCCGCCCAGGAAACCGTCACAGGCGGAATCCCTCGCCGAGGTAGAGGCGGCGCGCTTCGGCGCTCTGGAGGAGCTCCTTCGGCCCGCCGCTCAATAGAATGCGCCCCTCGTGGAGGATCTCCACGCGGTCGGTGATCGCCAGCGTGTCCCGCACGTTGTGGTCGGTGATGACGACGCCTAGGCCGCGCTCCCGGAGATAGCGGACCGTCTGCTGCAGTTCCTGCACCGACCGCGGGTCGATCCCCGTGAACGGCTCGTCGAGCAGCAGGAACGCCGGCTCCAGCGCGAGGGCCCGGGCGATCTCGACGCGCCGGCGCTCGCCGCCCGAAAGCGTCCAGGCCGGCTGGCGGCGCACGCCGGCCAGCTTGAACTCCTCCAGCAGCCGGTCGGTGCGCTGGCGCCGGACGTCGAGCGGCAGCTTCGCCTGCTCCAGCACCAGCAAGAGGTTCTCCTCGACGGTGAGGCGGCGAAACACCGACGGTTCCTGGGCCAGATAGCCCAGGCCGGCCCGAACCCGGACATCCACCGGCTCGTCGGTCACGCGGGTGGACCCGATCCACACGTCGCCGGCGTCCGGCCGCACCAGCCCGACGACCATGTAAAAGGTGGTCGTCTTCCCGGCGCCGTTGTGCCCCAGGAGCCCGACGATCTCGCGGGCGGCCACCTCGAGCGAGACGTCGTTGACCACCTTCCGCGTCCCGTACTGCTTGACGAGCCCAACGGCGCGCAGCACCCCGCGCTGCGGCGTCATCCGCACGACGCGGGTCACGGGGAGGTCTCCGGTGGGGGCGCCTCCGCGCCGGAGATGATCTTCGCCGGATGCCCTTCGGCGATGGTGGTGTGCTCGGCGAACCGGATGGTCGCCCGCTCGGCCTCGAGCCGGGCGCGGTCCCGGTACAGGACGACGTGGCCGTCGAGCACGACGGTCTGCGTGCGCTGCGCGAGCGTGGCGTGGTCGGCAACTCCCCGCATATCCTCTCCTTCCAGCCTCACCTGCCCGCGCGCCTCCGCCTCGCCCCGGTCCAGATCCGCCACGAGATGGTCGGCCAGGAGCCTGTCGGCGCCCTGCGCCAGCACGGCGTGACCGTCGGCGGTTCCCTGCCGGGTCATTCGGTCGTAGACGATCCGGTCGGCGCGGAGCTGCTGGTCTCCCCGGAGGACGGCGACCTGCCCGGTCGCCACGATCTGCCCCGCATCCGGCCGGTCGTCGGCCTCCACGGTCTCGGCGGAGAAGGTCGCCCACCGCCCGTCCGGGGCCGCGTCGCCGCCGGATGAGACGCGGCCCTGGGCGGCGGCACCACCCCGGCCGGCGGCATCCCCCGGGGCGGCCGGCCCGCCCAGAAAACGGCCTCGCACGGACCCCGACGCCGTCACGTGCCGGGCGGGCAGCATCGCTACGATCCGTTCCGCCCCGAACTCGAACGTGGGCGTCGAGATCGCCCCGCCTCCGAGCACCTCGATCTGGTGCGCCCCGCCGTGGTAGAGGATCTCCGGGGCGGCGATCCGGAGCGTCCCGCGGACGACCACGACCGGCGCGCCGCGAAAGACCCACTCCTGGGCGGCGTCCTCGTATTCGATCCTGGAGGCCCCGCTGACATCGATCCCGAGCGGCGCCGGAGCGCCCGCGGCGCGCGCCGCGGGCGCTCCGGCATCCGAAAGGCCTGCGAGCGCGACCACGATGAGCGCGGCCCCCATGATCTTCCCCGGGGATGGTCCGGTCCGCATGCCGTGTGGCTACCGCGCGACGGCGTGCACGTCGCCGAAGAACTGGGTCTGGCCCAGCGTGGTGTTGCTCACCATCCGATCGGCGTACATGACCACCCGCTCTTCCATCACCCGAATGTGCCCGTATCCGGTGATGGTGCCCGACCCGGGCGTCCAGTGCAGCCGGTCGGCGAAGAGCTGACGGCCGGTGCTGCTGGTGCCGTGGACGTTGCCGGTGATGTCGATCTCCCGGGTGCGCGTATTATATGTACCCCGTTCGCCGGTCACGAAGATCTGCCCGCCGGTTTGAAGGAAGGTCGCGTGCACACGCCTGAGGAGCACCGTCCGCCTGTCCTGCGCCAGCGTGACGTCGTCGGCGACGACCCGCCACCGCGGATGTCCGGCCTCGTCGGAGCCCACGAGATCGCCCTGGCTGATCCGGGCGGCCGGGGACTCGGCCAGGCGCTCCGGGCTCCCGGACGTCCGCGCGGGATCTCCGCCGGATCCCGCGCCCGTCGGCGGGCCGGGGATGGCGCTCGCTCCGGGCTCCCGCGACACCGCCCCCGGCCCGCCGTGCGGCAGCATCGTCCAGACCAGCACCGCGATCAGCGCGCCGGGGATCCCCCAGAAGAGAACCCGGCGCACCGCGGACCATGCCGCGACGATGTTCATCTACCTATCGTAACGTGGCCGGCGGGCGGCTGTCCAGGGCGCGGAGCGTCTCTTCCGCGGCCCGTTCGAGCGCGCCCGGCGGCCCCAGGCGCTGCCTCACCTCCCCAAGATCACCACGCATCCGCGCCCGGGCGGCCGGATCCGACAGGAGCCGCTCGACCTCCACCCGGATGCGGGGGCCGGTCACCGCATCTTGGAGCAGCTCCGGGACGATCCGGCGGCCCATCACGATGTTGGGCACGGTGAATCCCAGCCGGTCGAACTCCGGGGTGACGACCCACCGGCGGCCGATCCAGTACGTGAGACGAGAGAGCCGGACCACCGCGACCATCGGCACGCCGAGGCACGCCGCTTCCACCGGGGCGGTCCCGGCCGCGACGACGATGAGGTCCGCGGCGCGCATGACGTCCAGCGCGCGCCCGTCCACCAGGCGGACCGGCGCGCGCGCGGCCGCGACGGCGCGCCGGATCTCCCGCTCGAGGAACGGCGAGGCGATCGGCAGGAGGCACTGGACCCCACGGCGCTCCCCCAGCGCCCGCGCCGCCTCCAGCATGGGAGGGAGGTGGGCTCGGATTTCCTGCGCGCGGCTTCCGGGAAGGAGGCCGACCACCGGGCCGGACCCCACACCCCACTCCGCCCGCAGCGACGGCTGGGGCGCCGTGACCGCCGCCGCGGCGTCCACGGCGGGATGGCCGATGAACACGACATCGGCGCCCGCGCGCCGGTAGGTCTCCGCCTCGAACGGGAAGACCGCCAGCAGCCGGATGGCCGCCCGCGCCATCCGCGCCGCCGACCGCCCGCGCCGCGCGTAGGTCTGCGGCGGGAAGAAGTACACCATCGGCACGCGCCCGCTGAAGTGGCGGACCAGCTCGCGGTTCACCCCGGGGAAATCCACCAGCACGAGCAGGTCCGGCCGCGTCCGCTCGACCAACCGGACGAGACGCCAGAACCGCACGGCGAACACCGGCAGGCGGACGTAGGCTTCGAGGTACCCGATCACGCCCCAGCGCAGGGTCTCGATCAGCACGTCCACGCCGGCGGCGGCCATCTCGGGTCCGCCGACGCCCGAGAGCGCCAGGTCGGGCCGGCGCCGCCTGAGGGCCGCCGCCAGCAGGGCCCCCTGATGATCGCCGGACACCTCGCCCGCGACGATCAGGACGCGGGGGGGCACGCCTCGGCCACGACCGCGATGCCGGCCTCGGCGGCCGCGGCGGTGGTCTGGTCGCGATCGAGGAGAATCGTCCGGCCGGCCTCGACGGCCAGCGCCGTCCCGCGGGCCTCCGCGAGCGCGCGCACGGTCTCGGGACCCACGACGGGGAGATCGTACCGGGGATCCTGCTGCGGACGGCTGACCTTCACCACGACGACGCCCGCCGCGAGCGCGCCGGCGCGCCGGATCATCGCATCGGTCCCTTCGGCGGCCTCGACGGCCACCACGGCGCCGCCGCGCACCGCCACCGCCTGGCCGACGTCCAGCGCCGCGATCCGGGCGGCGATCGCGAGACCCACCCGGATGTCTCTGGCCTCCGCCGCAGACGGCGCGCGCCGGCCCAGGCTGCCCGGCTGCGGGACGAGGTGCGCGAGATACCGGATCTGGCTCCCCACCTCGAACCCGGAATGCTCGAGCGCGGCGAGGAAGGCGTTCATGATGCTGGTGTCGCGGTGATCCCGGGCCGCCCGGGCGACGGACCGCCCGGCGGCGTCGAGCTGCGCCGCCTCGATGGCGGGGAGCTTGTCCACCTTCCCGGCCAGGAGGACTTCCCGCACCCCATGGCGCCGGAAGGCCTCGACGATCCCGCCGAGATCCCCCAGGGCAATCGCGTAATAGGCGTCCGCGATCTGCGGCAGATGCGGGTCTCCCTCGAAGATATCGGCGCAGACCACCTGCCGGCCCCGCCGGCGGGCTTCCTCGACCAGCGCGACCGGGAGCGCTCCCCGCCCGGCGATCAGGCCGATCGGACCGTCCCGCGGCGTCACCGGCCGATCCCCATGCCGCGGGCCTGGCTGGCGCGGATGAACTCGACAAGGTGCCGCACTTCCGGGCAATCGTCCAGCTCGTGTTCAATCCGCTCGAGGGCATGGGAAACGTCGAGCTGGGACCGGATGAGCAGCCGGTGGGCGCGCCGCAGCGTCTGGATCGTGTCGGGGGACACCCCCGCGCGCTGCAGGCCGACGCGGTTGATCGTGACCACCCGAAGCGGATCGCCCTCCACCAGCATGTAGGGCGGCACGTCCTTCAGGATGCGCGTCAGGCCGGTGACCATCGCCATCGTGCCGATGCGGGCGAACTGGATCACCCCGGCCATCCCGCTGAAGACGACGCGGTCCTCGACGACGACGTGCCCCGACAACTGGGTGGAGTTGGTGATGATCACGCCGCGCCCGATCTGGCAGTTGTGCCCCGCGTGCGAGTACGCCAGCATCTGCGTGTCGTCCCCGACCACCGTCTCGGCATCCTCCCCGGTGGCCCGGCTGACGCTCACGTACTCGCGGAACGTCGCCCGATCGCCGATCCGGAGGAAACTGCGTTCACCCTTGAAGTGCCGATCCTGTGGAGGGCCCCCGAGCACGGCGCCGGGGTGGACCTGACAGTCCTGCCCCAGCGTGGTCCATTCCCGGATCACGGCGTGCGGCCCGATCCACGACCCGGCCCCGATCGTCGTGTGGTTCTCGATCACGGCGTAGGGCTCGACCCGCACCCCCGGGCCGAGCCGGGCCCCCGGGTCCACGGACGCCGCCGGGTGGACGCGCGGTTCGGCGGGGGCGGCCTCCCGGTCGGTCCTCGCGCGCGGGGCGGCCCGCTCAGACCGGGTCATTCTGCGCCTCCTCCAAATTGACGATCCGCCCCGCGATCACGCCCTGGTGCATCTCCTCGAGGCTCACCATCGAGTAGGTGAAGACGCCGTCCGCCACGACCTCGCCGTCGACGCGCCCCGTCCCCTGCATCTTGCCCACGCGGTCCCGGACGCGCATGACCACCACTTCGGTGATCAGCTGATCCCCCGGCCTCACCGGCCGGCGGAACCGGCACCGGTCGATCGACGCGAAATAGGCGAGCTTCCGCTCCGCGCCGGGAAGGAGCGACGCCAGCACCCCGCCGACCTGCACCATCGCCTCGATGATCATGACCCCCGGCATCACCGGATGGCCGGGAAAGTGGCCGGCAAAGTACGGCTCGTTGCCCGAAACGTTCTTGAGCCCCACGATCCGCCGGCCCGGCTCGAACTCGAGGATGCGGTCCACGAGCAGCATGGGGTAGCGGTGGGGTATGTGGCTCATGATCTCCAGGATGTCCATCCGTACCGGGTGGCGGTCCACCACGCTCATCCCTCCTGTTGGCTCAGCGCCTTCGCCAGTGCGACATGCAGGGTGTGGCCGGCGCGGATCGCGATGACGTAGCCCCGCACCTCCCGGCCCAGCAGGGCCAGATCCCCCAGCAGGTCGAGCACCTTGTGGCGCGCCGGCTCGTTGGGGAAGCGCGGCGGATTGCGAAACCCCGCGTCCCGGATCACCAGGGTGTTCTCCAGCGACGCGCCGAGGGCCAGACCCCGCCGGCGGAGCGCGTCCGCGTCCCGCTCGTATCCCCACGTTCGCGCCGGAGCGATGACCTCCTCGTAGGGGTCGCGGGCCGGATCGTACGTCGCGGCCTGGTCTTCCGACCAGGGGGCGTCGAAGCGCACCACGCAGGCCGCGCCAAACCGCGGGGCCGGGAGGGCCACGGCGAAGGCGCCGCCCTCGCCCACCCAGACCGGCCGGATGACCGAGAGCACCGGCCGCGGCGCCTCCTGGGGGCGCCGCCCCGCCTCGCGCAGCGCGCGGACGATGGGCAGAGCGCTCCCGTCCATCCCGGGGACCTCGCCGCCGTCGAGTTCCACGTCCAGGTTGTCGATCCCGAGGGCCCACGCCGCGGAGAGGAGGTGCTCCACGGTCTGGACGCCGTCCTCGCCGCCGAGCGTGACGCGCCCGGCGGTGCCGGTCACGGCGGCCAGCGTCGCCGGGATCGTCCCCCCGCCCCCCGGGCGCCGGAAGACGATGCCGGTGTTGGGGGGCGCCGGGCGGAGCATCATCTGCCGGTGCTGGCCGGTGTGGAGGCCGACCCCCGCCAGCCGCGCCGCCGCGGCGATCGTTCCCTGCCGGGCCGGCTCCACCGCCGCGCGCTACCCGCCTTCGAGGCGGCGGAGGCGGCGGGTGAGCTCCCGGAACCCGCGCACCAGCTCGGGGAGGCGCCGGTAGGCCGCCTCGGCCCGCCGCTGCGACCTGGCCGGCCACGCCGGGTGGCCCGCCACGACATCGCCGGGCGCCACGTCTTCGGACACGCCGGTATCCGCATGGACGATCGCGTCGTCCCCGATCACGGCGTGATCCCTGACGCCGACCCACCCGCCGATCAGGACACGGTTGCCGATCCGCGCGCTCCCCGCCACGAACACGGCCGCGGCGATGGCGACGTCCTCGCCGATCTGCACATTGTGCGCGATGTGGACGAGGTTATCGAGCTTGGTGCCCCGGCCGATCCGCGTCACCCCCAGCATGGCCCGGTCCACCGTCGTGTTGGCCCCGATCTCCACGTCGTCCTCGATGACGACACGCCCGATCTGGGGAATGTGGATGTGCCGGCGCTCGGCATCCTGCGCGTACCCGAACCCGTCGCTGCCGACCACGGCCCCGCTCTGCACGACGACGCGCGCGCCGAGGCGGCTGCCGCGGCGGATCGTCGCCTGCGCGTGGAGAATGCTGTCCGGGCCGATCTGGACGTCGTCCTCGATGACCACGTGGGCGTGCGCCTGCACGCGGTCCCCCAGCGTCACATCGTTCCCCACGACCACGTACGGGCCCAGGGAACACTCCGCCCCCACCGTGACCCGGGCCCCGCGCACGCAGGTGGGGTGGATGCCGGCCGGCGGGGCGGTCCGCGGCGCCAGGGCCCGCAGGGCCAGGGCCAGCGCCAGCCGGACGCTCGCCACGCGGATCGCCGGCAGACGGGTGGGCGGCGCATCGTGGGGCAGGATCACGGCGGCGCCCGCGGCCTCGACCTGGCGCAGGCGGCGCGGATCGGTCACCACCACGACCGTCCCGGGGCGGGCGTCCTCGGGGGGGGCCACCTGGTGCACTTCCAGGCCGGGATCCCCGGCGAGCTCCCCGCCGACGCGCTGGGCCAGCGCATCCAATCGCATTCGCGCGCCTACTTCAGCCGGTCGATGACCTGCTGCGTGATGTCCCGGCCGCCGGCCCAGGTCGGCGCCTTCACCAGGACGATCCGGAGATGATCCTCCCGGGCGATCTCGCCGGCCGCCTGGTTCAACTGCTGCGTGAGCTGCGCTTCGAAATCGCGCTTCATCTGCCCGAGCTCCGTCAGGTACCGGGCGCGGCGGGCGTTCAGCTCGGGCTTGCCGATCTGCGGGGCGATGGCGGCGAGATCGGCGACCATCTGCTTTTCGCGATCATCCAGCTGCTTCTGATACTGCAGCGCCTTGACGCTTTCGTTCAGCACCCGCTGGGTGTCCACGACGCCGACGGCGGGCCCGGTGCACTGCCCGGGCATGAACGCCACCCCGAATGCGAGCAGCCCGACCAGAAGTTTCGTCATGCCGGCCTCCCCTTATCGCCTGATGCGGGCGATGACCTCGTCGGTGGCGTCGAACGCGCCCGGCGCGGAGATCGCCTCGGTGAGCACGACGTCCCACTTGCGCTCCTGGGCCAGCCCCGCCGACTCGACGCGGACGGCGGCGAGGATCAGCGCGTAGAGCCGCGCCCGGTCACGCTGGACCGCCACGAGCTGGTCCTGCAGCGCGCGGATCCGTTCGGTCTCGGACCGCGCCTGCGCCTGAGCCTGCGCCACCGCCTGGGCCTGGGCCGCGCGCGCGGAGGTGACGATGGCCTCCTGCTGTCCCCGGAGGCGCTGGTTGAATTCCGCCTGCGTCGCCTCGAGCTGCGCGCGAACGCGGGCGGTGATCTCCGCGGCCCGGGCGTCCACCAGGCGCTGCCCGTCCGCGTTGAGCTGCGCCGAGAGCGCCGCGAGCCGGTCGTTGGACCGCCGGATCTGCCCCTGCTGGAACTCCTGCAGCGTCTCCTGGTTCGCCTTCTCGTGCGCGGCGATCTTCTCGTCCCGCTCCTTCGTCAGCGCCTGCAGCTGTTCGTTCAGCGTCTCCACATCTCCCCTGGCCGACGGCTGCACGTTCTCCAGCTTCAACTTGAGGTTGAGGATCGGCAGCCGGTACTCCGCCAGCTGCTGCTGCTGGTACTCCTGGCCGTCCTGGTCGAGCGCGTCGCGCTTCTCCTGGATCGCCGCGGTCATCTGCGCCTCCAGCGCCGCGCGCTTCGCGACGAGCTGCTGCTGCTGGCCCGCGCGCACCTGGGCGGCGTAGGCATCCAGCTCCGCCCGCGCCGCCGCCCGCACCGCCTCGACCTCGTGCTGGAACTCCGGCCGCATCCGCTCCACGGCGGCCTTCATCTCGGGGGTCAGATCCACCCGGGGGATCTCGATGCGCGCGGCGGAGAGGCGGGGATCGGACGCCAGGGCGAGCTTGGCCTGGAGCACGCTGATTTGCCGGTCGAGGGCCGCGACCTCCGCCCACCGGGGGTGGACCCGGGTCGCCCGCGTGAGGTCCACCACGGCGATCCGCGGGGCGGTGGCGGCGCGCGCCTCGGGAGGGAGCGCGGGAGCCGGATTCGCCGTCATCGCCCGCCCCGAGCAGCCGGCGAGGAGGGCGGCCAGCGCGGCCCAGACGAGCGGGCGGGTCATCTCCGAACCGTCATTTGCCGCTGATCGCCTTGACGACCTGATCGGTCAGATCGACCCCGCCGTACAGGACGACGTCGCGGCTCAGCACGATCGCAATGCCCTGCGATCTCGCGACCTTCTCGATGGCGGCGCGGATGTCTTTCTCGAGGGGGGCGATCAGCTCCTGGCGCTTCTTCACGAGATCCTGGTTGACCTTGTTCCGGGTCTCCGCCTGCTGGTCCGGGGTCATCGTCTTCATGCGCTGCTGCGCGTCGGCGATCTGGGCCTGCGCGTAGTCCTTCAGGGCCGCCTCCGCGCTCGCCTTCTTTGGATGGCCTTCAATCGCCTTGGCCATATCCACGTACCCGACCGTGAAGGACTGCCCCAGGGCCGGAGCCGATCGGGCCGCGATGAATCCCGAAGCGGCGAGCACGATGATCACCGCCGCCGCGATGCCGATGCTTCTGGCGTTCCACCTCATGATGCCGGTCCCTCCTTAACATTAAAATTGCGCCCCGGTGGAAATCCACAACTGCGACCCTTCGGGGCTGACCCCGTAGTCGAGCCGGAACGGCCCGACGGCGGTTTTGACCTGGATGCCGAGGCCGACATCCTCCTTGAACCTCAACTGGGATCCCGTCGGCTCGGCGTCTCCCGCCTCGATGAACACGACGCCGGTGATCCCGCCGAAGCTGTGCAGCAGCGGCAGCTCGCTGATCGGGAACCGATACTCCGCCTGCGCGAAGGCCATCTCGTCCCCGCGAAAGCGGCTGGTCACGTACCCCCGCAGCGCGGCCTGGCCCCCGAGGTAGAGCTGCTCTTGAATCGGCAGCGGGGTGGCGGAATACCCGAGATGCACGTGCCCCACCAGCGTGTCCGCGGCCGTGACCGGGATGAAGTGGGCGTAGTCGAGCTCATACTTCTGAAACGTGAACGACCCGCCGAGCACCCGGAGGGCGAACTCGCCGATGAGCTGGAGGTGGTCCCCGGTCGCCGGGTTCACGGGATCGTCCCGCGAGTCCACGGCGGCGCCGACGATCAGCGCGTTGACCTGGCCGGGGGTGAACGGGAAGCTCCCCGGCGGCGGCGTGCCGATGAGGGGAGGGCCGAAGGTCGAGGTCACCGCCTTGATCCCGTAGTTGACCGAGGTGCTCGGGCTGAGCGGGGATGTGAAGGAGAAGAACCCTCCCACCTGGGTCAGATCGTACTGGAATGAGCTGTTGAGCCCCAGCGAGTAGTCGGTCGGGATCGTCGTCGTGTTGAACAGCTGGGTATCGAAGACGGTGCGGCTCCCCTCGAAATACGGCTCATGGAACGAGATGGCCAGGCCCGTGCCGAACAGCGCGGTGCTGCTGTACTCGATCCGCACGGACTGCCCGTTTCCCCCGAAGTCGATGTCGCGCAGGCCGACGAACCCCTCGATCCCGGTCTGGTTGCTGAAGCCGGCGCCAAAGCTCACCGTGGCCGTTTTCTGCTCCGTGACCGAGATCGTGACGTCGACGGTATCCGGCTGCGCGCCGGGGCCCGGCTGCGCCTTCACGTCCGAGAAGTACTGCAGCTGGAAGAGACGCCTGAGGCTGGCGTTGACCTCGTTGACGTTGAACACGTCGCCCGGCTTGAATCCGAGCTCGCGGAGGACGACGTACTCGTGGGTCTTGACCAACCCCTCGACCTTGATCGTTTCGATCCGCCCCTCGGTCAGCGCCACCCGGAGCACCCCCTCGGGGCTGACCGAGACGTCGGCGACGCGGGCCAGGATATAGCCCTTGTCCTGATAGACCTTCTCCACCGCCCGCAGCCCGTTGCGCATGGTGACGGTATTCAGCACCCGGCCCGTCTCGACCCCCAGCGCTTTCAGGACCTCCGGCGTGGGGATGATCGTGTTGCCCGTGATGTCGACGGATGAGATGATCGGGTTTTCCACGACGACGAACACCACCCGGACGCCGTTCGGGACCGGCTCGAACCGCACCACCGCGTCCGCGAACTGCCCCAGGTTGAGGATCGCCTGGACGTCGTTGCGGAGCTTCTCGTCGTTGAGAGGATCGTTCGGCTTGGTCGACACGACCGCGAGGAGCTGATCGGTGGGAACGTGCTCGTTGCCGCGCACCACGACCTCAGCGACCTTCTGCGGCGGGAGGGTCTGCGGTGGAACCCCCGGCTCCGGGACGAAGGGGCCGGGGGGCACGAGCCCGGGCGGGGCCGGTGGCCCCGGCGGCGGCGAGGGCGTCGATGGCGGCGGCGGCGCCGGCGGCGGCTGCGCGGGGGGCGGCTGGAACTGCGCCCGCGGCAGTGCCGCAACCCGCAGCCGCGGCTGGGCGGTCAGCCCGGCCGGCGCCGCGGCCACAAATAGGATGGCCCACGGCACGCCGAAGGCTACCAGGCGCGCCGCCCGACTCCGAGGAGGTATCATCACCGCTCCTTACTGTGATTTCGATATCGCCGGAACGCTCCCGTCACCGCCGAAGCGCAGCGGCACGTCGATGGAGGCACCTCCGGATGCCTCGCCGGCGGGCGGGGCGTCCGGTCCCCAGAAACCATCGAAGGCCGGCCGGTCCGGCCGCGCGCCCACGGGAAAGCCCACAAACGGGAGAACGTTCCCGCTCTCGAATCGGAGGATCCCCCTTCCCTCGTCTGCGGCGGCCGCGGCTCGACCGTCCGAGCGTATCCCGGCCGACGGGACGGGCCCGGGAGGCCGCAGGAGCGCAGAGGCGGCCACGACCAGCAGGCCGGCCGCCACCACCGCCCAGACCACCCTCGCCGGACGCCCCCGACGGACTCCGCAGGACACCGGCACGTCCATCCAGGCCCCCGATTCGCGGGCGCGGCGGATCTCCGCCTCGGCGAGCAGCAGCCGCAGCACCGCCTGCCGCGCGTCCCCCCGCGCGCAGTCTCCCCGCGCCCGCCGGAGCCATGCCTCGGCATGGCGGATGTGCTCCACGATTCCGGACGGCCCGGCCCCGCCGTTCATTCCGGGACCCGCATCCCGGCGTGGGCCGGCACCAGATGCGCCTGGATCCGCTGCACCGCTTGCTTCTGCAGGCGATAGAGGTGCGAGAGGCTGATGCGGAGTTCGCCGGCGATCCGTCGGGGCTCCTCCTTGCGGAAGAACGCGTGGAGGATCCGCCGCTCCCGCGAGGGCAGCCGGTCGATCGCCGCGACGACCTGCTCGACCACCACCGCGTCTTCCACGTGCGCCAGGCTGTCCTCCGCTCCCGGGTCCTGGAGGCGCTCCAGCAGCGCCTCCGGCAGGGTCTGGAGGCCTCCCGCCGCCGCGGGCGCCCGTTCGCGGTGGAGCGCATTGAGGATGCGGCCTCGGATCCGGTAGGCGGCGTAGGTGCTGAACCGCGCTCCCCGCGCCGGATCGTAGCGCTCCGCCGCCTCGATCAGCCCCACCGTCCCCTCCTGGATCATGTCCATGACGATCTCCTCGCGCAGGCGCAGGTGCATCGCCACCTTGAACACGAGGGGCTGGTAGGACTCGATCAGGCGGGCGCGGCTGCGCGCATCGCCGCGACCTTTGTAGGCCCGCCAGAGCCGGGCTTCCTGGTCCGGCCGCAGCAGGGCGATCTTCTGGAGCTCACGCACGTACTCGGCAAACACGCCACACGCTCCCCTCTAGAGTATCCATCGGGACGGCGCGCCAGTCTCCCCCGACCGGCGGCGCCGCCGTCATCGCGCCTCGCCCCGGCGGCGGTGCGGGGATGGCGCCCTTAAAACGGGAACCGGGTCACCAGGAAGACCCCCGTCCCGCCCAGCGTGTCGACGTTGAACGCGGCCAGCACGCTGGGGCTCAAGAAGTACTCCAGCCCGCCGATGGCGTACGACGTGCCTGGGGGGACCGGCCGGGTCAGCGACCCGGCGGCCGGCAGCGTGGTCGCGGTCGGTCCCGGAAACACCTCGGACACCGTCAGGTAGATGTTCTGGAGCAGGAACTTCCCGATCCGCAGCGTGACGGGGCTCTCGTGGCTGTAGGTGACCGCGAACTCGTTGAGGTTGAGCGCCCCGCGGATCGACCCCAACAGGTACCGGCCCACGCCCTGCCCGAGGATCGACTCGGGATCGCCGAAGTACCCCGCGTTCCGGGCGATCATGTTGAGGAGGTCCGCCTGCGTCATCGGCGGGTCCGACGTCACGGCGAGGTCGGACGTCGTCAGGTGGAACGCGAGCCCGTTGATGTCCAAAAACACGAGCGTGTCGCCGTACACCTGCTGCGCCCGCATGGAGACGCGCGGCTCGATCCCCAGCGACTCTGAAAACACCGCTTCCCCGGACGTGAGGCGGAAGGCGGATCCCAGGAAGTCGACTTCGCCATCGGGCGCGACGACGCGGCCCGCCAGCAGGGGATGATCGAGCGTCCCGCCGGCGTGGACGCTTCCGGTCACGTGCGCCCGGATCGCCCCCACCGCGAAGACGTCGTTTTGCCCCGCCTCGACGGTGACGTCGAGGCCGAGCCTGGGGATCCCACCGGCGGGGCCGGTCGCGCCGGGCGACAGGACCGCGTCGGAGAGCGTCGCGGTTCCCGACAGCGTCGGCTGGGCCCACGGACCGCTCAGTTGGAGGCCGGCATCCACCAGGCCGTTGTACAGTCCGGGCACGTCGACGGCGGCATGCGTGGCGGTGAAGGCCAGCTGGACGTTGCCCGGCCGGAAGTTGGTGATCTCGACGGCCCCGCTGGCGGCAATCTGACCCTGGCCCAGCGCCGCCGAGAGGTCGCGCACCTGGATGTTGTCCTGGGAAAAGGACAGATCCACGTTCAGGCGTTCCAGCGGGGTCCGCAATCCCCGGACGCTCAGCCGGCCCTCGGACGATCGCAAGAACCCGGTCATCTGCGGGGCGGCCACCGTCCCGGCGACGTCGACCGCGCCCGCGATCGTCCCCGTCGCGTCCGTGATCTGCGGGGTCAGGAACACGAGGGAACTGAGGCCCGCGTCTTGAAGGCGCAACTGCAGCGCGAGGGGCCGTCCGGGATCCAGCGTCATGGTCTTGGCGTCGACCGGGAGCGTCCCCGCCAGCACGACCTTGTGCGGGCCTTTGGCGACCACGGCCTGTTCGATGTGGAGCGTGCCGTTCGTATAGTAGGCCAGCCCGGTGATCCGGTCGGCCAGCGCGCCCGAGACGCCGACATCCGTGGCGTCGAGCGAAAGACCGGCCGTGGGGTCCTGCGTCGTCCCGGTGAACTGGGCCGTAAACGTCAGGCTGCCCTCGAACGGCTGATCAAACGGGAAAAACGGCCTGAGGAAATCAGGGTTGATGTCCTGAGCCGAGACCTCGACCGCGCTGGGACCCGCGAGGTCGATCCGCCCTTTCGCCGCGACCTGACCCTGGGCCGGATGGATCTCGAAGCGGTCGATCTCGATCTTCTGGTGCGTGAGGGTGAGATCGGCCGCCCCCGTGCCGATCGCATACGCCCCGAAGGTGGCGTCTCGAAGCGTGAGGGTCAAGCGGGCAGAGGGATCGTCCAGGGCTCCGGAGAGCTCGACCCGCCCATCGAGGGTGCCCCGGATCGGCGCGGGCATCCGGAGTCCCATCGCGGCCAGGACCGTGGCGACCTCCCCGTGGTCGATATCGAGCGCGAGGCCGGCGGTCGGATCCGGGCCGGGCCGGATCTCTCCGGAGAGCCGGTAGCTGGAGGGGCCTTGGATCAGCTGGAACGAGTGGAGCCGCAGGGTCCCCCCCTGATATTCCAGGGCTCCCGAGGCGTCGAACGCCTCCCCACCCACGACGAGGCTGTGGGCGCTCACCTCGCCGGCCAGCCGCGGATTCCGGAGCGTGCCTCCCACCTCCCCGGACAGCGTCAGCCCTCCCTCGGCCGCAACGTTCAACCCGAGCGCGGCGGTGACATCGGCCGGCCGGAGATTCTCGGCCCACACGCGCAGGTCGATCGGGCCTTCCGGATCGATGGTCCCGGCGGCCTGCAGCCGGGATCCATTCACCCGGGCCTCGGCCTCCGCGATCCGGATGCGCCCGGCCTCCGGGGCGAGCTGCGCCTCGGCGTGGTCGATCCGCTGCCCGCCGACGCGGCCGCGGTCGAGCGCGACCCGGCCCGCGACCGTCGGGGCCCCGAGGGGACCGTTGACCGTGAGATCTCCAGAGAGCGTGCCGGTCATGTCCGGTGCGGAGGCGAGGGCGACGCTCAACCACTGCGCGTCGACGTTGTCGGCTTCCAGGCGGAGGTTCGCCGCGGACGGGGGGTCGAAGGTCAGCCCGCCGCTCAACCGGTAGCGGGCCGGACCGTTCTGCAAGACCAGGTCTTGTGAGGAGAGCCCGCCGGGAGTGACGACCACATCCCCCTGCGCGCGGGCGAACGCGATCGGCCCGAGGCGCCCGTGAGTCGCGGTGACGGTCCCGGAAAAGACCGGGGCATCCGTCGTCCCGGTCGCGCGGCCGGTCAGGTCGGCGGTGCCGTCGAGCGCCGCCTGCGCCGGCGCAGGACCCGCCGCCGGCGGCGCCGCGCGGGCGCGGACGTCCGCGAGCGAGAGGTCGTGCACCAGGACATTCAGGTCCAGCGCCCCGTCGGCGCCGACATTCCCGGCGGAGTAGATGGCCGCCCCCCCGATCTGCCCGCTCAGGTAGTCCAGGTCCACCGACCCGGCGGCGCCGCGCCAGAACACGGCGTGCAGCCCATCGAAGGGCAGACCCTGGAGGGAGCCCTGCCCCACCGTCACATCTCCCATGACCTGCAGGCCGGTCCCCGAATCCACGCCGACCATGCGCCCGGAGAACCGTCCGGTCAGCGCGGCGAGGCCGGGGAGCCCGGCGGAGGTGAGCGTGTGCACGTCGACGTCGGTCGTCGAGCCGCTGAATAGATACGACGGCGACGGATTGCGGGCGTTGAGGAGCAGGTCGCCGCCGATCCGGCCTCCGGCGGCATCCGCCCGGAGATCGGTCAGGCTGAGGAGGCCGGCGCCGTATTGGAGCCTCGCGTGCAGCCCGTCGAAGCCCTGGCCGTTGAGACGGCCGTGCGCGCCCGTGATCTCACCGTCCAGACCCGGCGCGCCCGCCGGACCGATCACCTGGACCCGGCCGGCAGCCTCTCCCGCGATGGTGACGGCGGCCTTGGGAAAGAACAGGGCCTGGACGGTGGCGAGGTCGAGCCCGGGCGAGGTGAGCCCAAACTGCAGCCACGGCCCGCCGCCAAAGACGATGGAGCCGTCGAGCACCACCGGCGACCCTTCGGCGACGAGCGCCAGGCCCGGCGACTCCGCGTGCATGCTGTCGACGGTGATCGGGCCGGTGACGTGCCGGAGCTGCAGGTGCAGCGGCCGGTACTCGACGTCGGCCTCGTGGAGCCTCAGCACGGCTTTGTAGTCCAGCAGGACCCCCGACGAGGACGCCGGCACGGAGAGGTGGACGGTGCCGGCGAACCGGCCCCGCGTCCACCCCAGCTCGCGCAGCCGGACAAGATACGGACCCCACCGCGACACGCTCGCGTTCGTCGCGGTGAGATCGAGCCCGGAGGTGGCGCCCGGCCGGTAGGCGCCGTTGACCGTGGCCCCTTCGCCGTCCGGGCTCCACCCCCACAGGGACACCGCCACCGCGTCGCCGGCGCGGAAGTCCGCCGCGCCGGCGATCCGCGTGAACGAGGCGGCGAAGGGCGGTCCCGGCAGGTTGAAGGCGTCGGCGAAATCCAGGCTGCCGTCTTCCACGACGACCCGCCCCCGAAACGGGCCGGGGCCGGCGCTGCTCCGGGAACCGGAAACGTCTCCAACGGACCACCGCCCGGCCGCATCGCGGGACAGCACCAGATGCGGATGCGCCAGTTCGGCCTTCGCAATGCTGCCGACGACATCCAGCCGGGTGCTGAAGAGCCGGCTCCAGCTGAACGTGAGACGGACTTCCGCGGCGGAGAACGCCGCGCCGTGATCGAACCCACCTCGCTCCGCGATCCGGAGGTCGCGCAGGACGATGCGGTGCACCAGATCCCCGGTGACGCCGCCGAGGGAGACGGGCCGGCCCAGGCTCGCTTCGAGCTCCCGGACCACCGCCCGGCGGAGATCGCCGGCCAGCAGCCCGCTCGCGCGGTAGCGGTGCCAGAGGACGCCTCCGAACGCCAGGGCGGCCGCGAGCGCGAACGCCGTGACGGCCGCCCCGCTCCGCCACCTGAAGCGGCGCCGGGTCGCCTGCCGCGGTGGGGAGGTCAGCGCGAACCTCGGCGGACCATGATGGGGGCCTGGAACCGGCCGCTGAGGATCCAGCGGGTCGTCCACCGCGTCGAGACCCGGCTCCGCTCCGCGTCCGCGGGGGACGCCGCCCCCCGCGCGCCGGCGACCAGCTCGACCACGACATCGGTGTTCTTCTCGCGGCTCTCGAACTGGGTGATGGCGGCCGCGAGGTCCCGGATCACCCCGGGACCGCCGGAGCCGGCCGCGCCCCCGGGCCCCGCCTCGGCCGGCGCGACGCCGCCGCTGCGGACGACCAGCATCGCGCCGCCCGCCGGGAAGTCCTCGGGCACCACGAGCTCGATGTCGCGGGAGACGGGCGCTTCGCGGAACGGGCGCACGGTCACCCGCGTCCGCAGGGTCTCCCCGGGACTCGCGGGCCCCTGGGGCAACTCCGCGTCGGTGATCGTGGCGGTCTGGCGGGTTTTGGTGATCCGCACATCGATCTCGATCCCGGTGGGAGCGACATCGGCAAAGTCGTTTTCAAACAGCAGGTCCAGCGCTTCCGGGACTTCGCTGAGCGCCTGGCCCGTGATGTCGCTTCCACTGTAGAAGATGTTCGTCCGCTCCACCTCGCGCGGCAGCATCCGACCGTGCAGGGTCATGCGCACCTCGGCGGTCCCCTCGCCCGACCGGTTCAGCGCGCGGTCGACCACCCCGTGCGTCCCCATCGCCACGAGGAACGGGGCCAGGTCCTTGCCGCCGACCACCTGGAACCGAAACTGCCGGGTGGTGCCCGCATCGTCATCGTGCACGGCGACCCGGACGCCGAACATCCGCGGCAGCACGCCCACCACCCCTCCGACCCCTGCGGGACGGTCCTGAGAGATCGTGCCGACCGGCGAGCCGGCGGCGCCCACCTTCAGGTTGTGCTGCTGCGCCCGCACGATCTGGAAGATCGTGGCGTTCGTCAGGACGAACCCGGAGTGCCCGAGCCCGATGAACGGGTGCCCGAACCCGAGGACCCGGTCGCCGTCACGATAACTGAGCGTGCCGATCGCATACGCCGCCACATCGCCCCGCATCAATGCCACGCCGATGGCGCTTCCGGGTTCGAGCGGGATCGTGTCCGGCAGATCGGCCATCGCGGCGCCGGCCATCGGGATGAGCCCCATGGGGCGGAACGTCTCCCCCATCGCCTCGGCCGCCGCGGGGCCCAGCCCGGCCACGAACAGCGGGGTGGCGGCGGGGACCGCCACCGCCGTCCCGTCGTCAAAGCCGATCGAAAGCCGATCTAAGCGTGGAGTAGACCAATGGTAAGCGAGGAGTGGATCAGAGGTATCCGGCCGGGCATCCGGCGATCGTCCCAGGACGACGCGGCGGATCGTTCGGCCGCCGAGCGAGAACGGAGCGACCGCAACCACGCGGGGGCCCTCCCGGCGCGACCGCCATGAGACGCCGTTCAGCATGTCCTCGATGGGGGTGAACAACCCGACCATCGGATCCGCGAACGGAAACGAGTAGCTGAACGCGCCCGCCAGCCGGCCTCCAAAGTAGATGGGGCTCCCGCTCATGCCGGCCGCGAGCCCGCCGGCCGCCTCGATCGCCGGCCCGGAGGCCCGAAAGAGCACCAGATCCCCGGCCGGTCCCGCGTCCGGGAGGACGCCGAGGGTCGTCACCCGGAATTCGGAGATCGTCGTGCCGAGGAAGACGGTCCTGCCGATCCCGGTCATGCCGGGGACGATTTGCGACACGGGGATGAACTGGGGCGCGGCTCCGACCGGGGGCGCCGGCAGCGGCAACACCACCAGCGCGGCCGCCAGCGCCGCACCAGACCATCGCCCCGCCCGGTTGGCTTTGCGCATCACGACCTCCGTCGTCCCCGCATGGAGCGCGGCGGCGCCCCGGCTATCTGACCACCATCGGGATCTGGAACCTGCCCAACACCACCGAGTCCGTCTTGAGGACCGCGGAGGCGGTGGACGTGAAGGCGGGGTTGGCGTTTGCGCCGACCGCCTCGAGCACCGGTGCGGGCAGCAGGTCCACCAGCACGTCGGTGTTCAGCCCAAAATTCTCGAAGTCGTCCAGGGCCTCGGCCAGCGACCCCGCCGTGCCCGGAGGCGAGGCCTGGAATCCCACCAGGGTCTGAAACTTCTGCTGGACCGGGGTGGGGTCGTTGAGCCCCCCGCCCGACCCGACGACCAGGAAGGCCGGCCCCGGCGGAAAATCGTCGGGCACCATGACCTGCACCGTGCGGTCGACCGGGGCGGAGCCGCCGTAGGGCCAGAGGCGGAGCCCGACGCGGACGCGCTGGCCGCGGCCGACGGTTCGGGGCTCGGGGGTCGCCCTGACGAGGAGCGCCGTATTCGGCTGGCTCTCGACGCCGATGTCGACGGTCATGTCGATCGGATCGAGCGTTTTGAAGAAATTGCCGAAGAGCAGCTGCGAGGCGCCGGGAACTTCCAGCACGGCCGCGGTCGCAATGTCGCCGGCGTCATAGGCGAGATCTTCGCGAACGATGTCCCGCTCGATGCCCCGGACGCGCAGCGCGATGCGGACGCGCGCCGATCCGCCGGACACCCGGTCGAGGGCGCGCTGGACGCCGCTGAGCACGACGAGCGGCACGAGCGATTCGGCGAGGTCCGCCCGGCGGACCACCTGGGCGTTGGTCTCGTGCACGGGACCCCGCTCGGCATCCCGGACCCTCACGCGGACCGCAAACATCCGGGGGTAGCGGCCGACCTCGCCGCCCAGGCCCATGCTCCGGTCCTGCGTCGTCCCGCCGACCAGGGGACCGAGGCTCCCCTGCTTGAACGGAGAGTCCACCGACCGCACGACCGTATCGATCCACGCCGCGGTCATCGGCATCGCCGCGGAGCCGGCGTTGAGGAACGGGTGGCCGAACGCCAGGATCTGGTCTCCACGGCGGTAGGTCACCGTCCCGAGCGCGCCCATCTCGACATCCCCCCGCACCAGTTCGACCCCCAACGAACTCCCCGGCTCGACGGGGGGCGGGGTAAAGTCCCGGCTCCCTCCGTAGCCCTGCGTCGGAATCACGTTGTACCGGCCCAGCGCGCGCGACAGCAGCGTGAACGCCGCCGGGGAGACCCCGGCCACAAACATGGGGACCGCCGCCGGGGCCGCGGCGATCGTGCGCGGCAGCGGGCGCGCGTTGTAGGCGCGCGCATCTGCCGGGGATGCCATCAGGACCACGCGGGAGATGGCCCCCGCGGCGGTGGGGATCGGCGCCGCGGCGTCGAAGATGCGCGGCCCCCGCCCCTCCTGCGCGCCCCGGCGGCCGCCGGCGCCCGGCCGCGCCAGAAGCTTCAGCATCTCTTCGATCGGCGTGGCCAGGCTCAGGTTGGAATCCCGGCCGGCGAAGTGGAATCCGTACCCCAGCGCCCCGATGATGCCGCCGTTGACGAAGATGGGGCTGCCGCTCATCCCCTCCGCCGTGCCTCCGGCCTGGTCGATCGCCGGGCCGGTGGCCCGGAAGAGGATCAAGTCGCTGCCGGGGCCGCCGTTGAGGATGCCCAGGATCTGGACGTCAAACCGCTCGATCGTGGTGCCGCGAAGGACGGTCAGGCCGTACCCAGCCATGCCGGGCCGCACCTGGCTCAACGGCGTGATCGCCGGAGCGCCGTCCGGCGAGGCGCTTCCCACGGGCGTCCCACCGACGAGGGTGACGGCCAGGATCGCCAGAGCCCCCCGCAGTTTCCGCACCTTGGCCTCTCCCCTCCCCGCTCGGCCCGTGCCGGCGCTTCCGTCCCATAAAAAGGCCGAGGGGGACCATCCCCCTCGGAACTCCCTGCGCGCCAGCCCTCACTGGGGCTGAATCGCGGCGACGACATCGCCGATGTTGACGTGGTCTCCCGCCCGCACCGTCACCTGCACCACCTGGCCGTCGACCGGGGCGACCGCCGCGGGAACGGCCGCGCCGGAGCTCGTCCCCCGGAGGAAGACGAGCGGATCTCCCTGTTTGACCACCTGGCCCACCTTGGCCAGCTGCAGCGGCAGGACCTCTCCGGAGATGACGACGCGGACGAGCACCGTCGGCCGCTGCTGCGCGCCGGCCGGGATCAACACGATGGCGGCGAGCGCCGCGACTGCCAGGACGATGTTGAAGGTCCGCACGGACGCCACGCGCCATCACCTCGCTATGCCAGCCAATTATAGGCGCCGCCCGAAGGGAGTGTCAAACACCGCCCCGCGCGCCCACTCGGGGCGGCCCCTCACCCATATATAAGTACCCATCTCTCCCGGCGGCGAGCCGTGCGCGCCGGGGTCCCCGCCACACGATCACGGCGGGGAGCGGCGGCGCGACGGCCGGCCGCGCGCCCTGGCCGCCGCGAGGACCTTCCGCGCGGCGCGCGCCGGCGCCGCTGTGTCTCTTACGACGAACTCCGCGGGGGGGTTCCGGGTCACCCCGAAAAAATAGCGCAGCCCGTCCACGATCCGCCCGGCCGCCCGCCCATCCCCGTACGGGTTGCGCGCCCGGCTCATCCGCGCGTAGGCCGCGGGATCGGTGAGCAGCCGCGCCCCCGCCTCCACGATCCGGGCCCGATCCGTCCCCACCAGGTGCGCCGTGCCCGCGGCGATGCCTTCGGGCCGCTCGGTCGTCTCCCGCAGGACCAGCACGGGGCGGCCGAGCGCCGGCGCCTCCTCCTGGATGCCTCCGGAATCGGTCAGAATGAGCGTTGCGGCCTTCATGCAGGCCACATTCGCCGCGTAATCGACCGGCTCGCAGAGGTACGCCCGCGGGTGACGCCCGAGGATTTCGTGCGCCGGGCCGGCGACGACCGGATTCGGGTGAACCGGAAAGACCAGGTCGAGGTCCGGAAAGCGATCGAGGAGGTCCCCGACGGCGAGAAAGATGCGCCGCTGCGGCTCCCCCCAGTTCTCACGGCGGTGCGAGGTGAGCAGCAGCACGCGCCGGCCCGGCCGGTTCAGCACGGCCGCGAGCGCCGGGTCCGCCGGCGGGCGGTCCCGCCGCGCCACGTCCAGCAGCGCGTCGATCACCGTGTTGCCGGTGACCAGGATGCGCGCCGCCGGCACCCCTTCCGCCATCAAATTCCGGCGGGCCTGTCGGGTCGGCGCGAAGTGCATATCCGCCAGCACCGTGGTCATCCGCCGGTACATCTCCTCGGGGAACGGCTGGTACTTGTCGTCGGTCCGCAGGCCGGCCTCGACGTGGCCGACCGGGATGCGCTGGTAGAACGCGGCCAGCGAGCCGACGAAGCTCGGCGCGGCGTCCCCCTGGACGAGGACGAGATCGGGGGCGACGCGGGGCAGCAGCGCCGACAGCCCCTCCAGGGTCCGCACCGTGATGTCGGCCAGGGACTGCTTCTCGGTCATGATCCCGAGATCGTGGTCGGGCGTGATGGCGAAGAGCCGGAGCACCTGATCCAGCATCTCCCGGTGCTGCGCGGTGACCGCGACGACCGGCGTGAACTCGGCGGGGGAGGCGCGGAGCGCCTGCACCACCGGGGCCATCTTGACGGCGTCAGGTCGGGTGCCGAACACGACCATGACCGTCCGCGGGCGGGCGGTGGTCACGTGGCGGAGTTGTGGTGCCCGTCGGCCGGCGCGGCCCGCGGCGCGGACAGCAATCCGGTGCGGCGCGCGCCGAAGGCCAGCGCCGCCAGCAGGAATCCCAGGACGGCGACGAGCGAGAATCGGTGGATGCCGCTCGCCAGCAGCGCCGCGACACCCAGGATGCCGGTGACCAGGTAGAGCACGACCGTGGTCTGCCGCTGACTCAGCCCGCGCCGCAGGAGGCGGTGGTGGAGGTGTTCGGTATCGGCCTGGAAGATCGGCCGGCGGGTGCGCCAGCGGCGCGTGATGGCCAGCGCGGTGTCCAGCACCGGCACGCCGAGGGCGGCGAGCGGGACGAGCAGCGCCAGCGCGGTGTAGCTCTTGTAGGCGCCGAGCACGGAGAGGCCGGCCAGGAGGTAGCCGAGGAGCATCGATCCGGTATCGCCCAGAAAAATCCGCGCCGGGTTGTAATTGTATGGGAGGAACCCGAGCGTGCTGCCGATCAACGCCGCCGCCAGCATCGCCGTCGGGACGTCCCCGGCCGCGGAGGCGGCGAAGAGGACCGTGCCGCTGGCGATCGTCGCGATGCCCGTCGCGAGCCCGTCGATGCCGTCGATGAGGTTCATGACGTTGGACAGAGCCACGAACCAGACGGCGGTCAGCACCAGGCCGAAGGGTCCGAGGAAGATCATCCCTCCCATCGGGTTCGTCAGCACGTCCATGCCGATGCCGAACTGGATCGGGATCGCCGCGGCGGCGACCTGGCCGAGCACCTTCTGCAGCGGCGAGACCCCCCAGGTGTCGTCGATGATGCCGACCATCGTGATCAGCGTCGCTCCCAGGAGCAGTCCGACGATCGGGCGGTCGACCCCGGGGACGTAGGGCACCGTCAGCACCACCTGGCGCGACTCGACGCCGACGCGGACCGCGTGCGAGAGCGGCAGGCCGGCCATCACGGCGACGAGAAACCCCGCGTAGATCGCGATGCCCCCCAGGCGGGGGATCGGGGTCCGGTGGATGTGCCGGCCGCCGGGCTGCGCCAGCACCCGGAACCGGACCGCGGTCCAGAGCACCAGCGGGGTGACGGCGTAGCTGATGACCAGACCGATCGCGGCGGCCACGAGAAAGCGGGAGATCAGCATACGGAGCGGGGGCCGACGGGCCGGCTCACTCCCCTTCGGCCGCCGGCTGCATCGTCCGCGGCGGCTGCCCGAACAATTCGCTCACCGACTGGTCCGCGTGCACGCGCCGGATCGCCTCCCCGAGCAGCCCGGCGACGGAGATCACGGTGACCTTTTCGGTCCGCTTCTCCGGCGGCACCGGGATGCTGTCCGTGACGACCAGCTGGCGGATCGGCGAGCGCAGGATGCGGGCGGCGGCCAGCGGCGAGAGGATCGCGTGGGTGCAGCAGGCGTAGACGTCGCGCACCCCGCGCCGCATCAGGGCCTCCGCGCCCATCGCCAGAGTGCCCCCGGTATCGATGATGTCATCGACGAGGATGGCCGTCCGCCGGTACACCTTGCCGATGACATGGACCACTTCGGCGACCTGGTTCGGACGGTCCCGCCGCTTGTCGATGATCGCCAGCGGCGCCCGCAGGTACTCCGCGAACTCCCGCGCCCGCTTCACCCCGCCGATGTCCGGCGAGACGACCACGACGTTCTCGAGCGAGAGCCGCCGGAAGTAATCCCCGAGGATCATCCGGCCGGGCAGGTGGTCGAGCGGGATATCGAAGAACCCCCACAGCTGCCCGGCATGGAGATCGAGCGTGAGCACGCGGTGGGCCCCCGCGGTCGTCAGCAGGTTGGCCACCAGCTTGGCCGAGATCGGCTCCCGGGGCTTCATCTTGCGGTCCTGACGGGCGTAGCCGAAGTACGGGATGACGGCCGTGATGCGGGCCGCGCTGGCGCGCCGCACCGCATCGATGATCACCAACAGCTCCATCAGTGTCTCGCTCGCAGGGGGGCAGGTGGGCTGGACGACGAACACGTCCTCCCCGCGCACGCTCTCCTCGATCCGGACGCCGATCTCCCCGTCGGCGAAGCGGAAGACGTCGATCGCGCCCAGCGACAGCTCGAGGTAGGCGGCGATCCCCCGGGCGAGATCCGGGTTGCTCGTCCCGCTGAAGACCCGGATGCCCGAGGCCGCCATGTGCCCTCCCGACCTAGCGCCTGCCGTCGAGAACGCGGATGACGCGGGCAGGAACCCCGACGGCCACGCTGCGCGGCGGAACGTCTTTGGTGACCACCGCGCCGGCGCCCGTGATCGCTCCCCGACCGATCCGGACCGGCGCGACGAGCATCGAGTCGCTCCCGATGTAGGCGCCGTCCCCGATGGTGGTGCGGTGCTTTTTGCGGTCGAGCCCGTAGTTGCAGGTAATCGTGCCGGCGCCGATGTTGACGTCGGCCCCGACCCAGGCGTCCCCCAGGTAGCTCTTGTGGTGAACCTTCGTCCGATCGCCCACCCGCACCTGTTTCATCTCGGCGTAGTTGCCGATCTCCACGCGCCGGCCGACCACGGTGCCGGGACGCAGGTGGGCGTACGGCCCCACCACCGATTCGTCCCCGATCCGCGCTCCCTCCAGCGACGAGTCCCGGACGCGGGCCCCCCGCGCCACCACCGAGTCGCGGATCCGGGCGCCGGGGCCGATGACGCAGTCCGGGCCCACCACGGTCCGCCCGGTCAGGATCGTCATCGGGTGGATGACGGTCTCGCGTCCGATCCGAACCGTCTCGTCGACGAACGTGGTCGCGGGGTCGACCACCGTCACCCCGGACTCCATCAGGCGCTGAAGGATCCGGCGGCGCATGGCGCGCTCCGCCTCGGACAATTCCTCGCGGCTGTTGATCCCAATCGCCTCGTCCGGATCGGTCACCGCGACCGTGACCACCCGGCCGTCTTGGGCCAGCAGGTTCACCGCGTCGGTCAGGTAGTACTCGCGCTGGCGGTTGTCCGGGCGGATCCGCCGGAGGACCCGCCGCAACTCGGGCAGGCGGAAGCAGTAGACCCCGAGATTGACCTCGCGGATCGCCCGCTCCTCGGGGGCGGCGTCCCTGTCCTCCACGATCCGCACAAACCGGCGCTGGTCATCCCGGACGATCCGGCCGAAGCGATGGTCGTGCTGGGCGATCGTGGTGGCCAGGGCGGCGACGACATCCCCCCGCACCGCCGCCCCCAGCGCTCGCAGCGTCGCCGGCGAGACGAAGGGCATGTCGGCGTAGGTCACATACGTCAACCGGTGTCCGCGCAGTCCGGACAGCGCCTGGGCGACCGCGTGGCCGGTCCCGAGCGGCCGGCGCTGGACGGCGTAGCCGAAGAGGGACCCCAGCGCCGCGCGCACCGCGGCGTCGTCTCGTCCGACCACGAGGACCGGGCGCCTCACCCCCGCGCGCCGCGCGGCGTCCGCGGCGTACGACACCATCGGGCGGCCGCACAGGGGGTGCAGGACCTTGGGGAGGTTCGACTTCATCCGCGTACCTCGGCCTGCGGCCAGAATCACGGCGGCCGGCTGCTCCACCTTCCCGCCTCCCCGACCCCTCTCCGGAGCATTCGCGGCGGGGCAGCACGGCCCCTGCGGTCGCCGACGCCGCGCTACGCGGGCACAGCGCTCCGCGGGGCGCCGGTCACTGAGCCCGTCCCGGCTGCGCCCGGGCCCGGTGCACGACCCGGCGGAACGCGTCGACCACCTCGGGGTCGAACTGGGTGCCCGCACACCGGCGCAGTTCGGCGATGGCCGACTCATGGCTCCGCGCCTTCTTGTACGGCCGGTCGTCGGTGATGGCGCTGTAGCTGTCCACCACGGCCAGGATGCGCGCGCCCAGGGGGATCTCCTCCCCCCGGAGTTTGTCCGGATACCCGGTGCCGTTCCACTTCTCCTGATGGTGCCGGACGATCCTGGCGACGCCGCGCATCCGATCCGTCGAGGCGAGGATCTCCTCCCCGATGATCGGATGCTGGCGCATCACCGCCCACTCCTCTTCCGTGAGGTCGGAGGGCTTGCGGAGGATCTCGTCGGGCACGCCGATCTTGCCGATATCGTGCAGCAGCGCCCCCCAGCGGATCTCCTGGACCGCCGCCTCGTCGCATCCGAGCGCGCGGGCCACTTCTTCGGCCCACACCGCGATGCGCTCGCTGTGACCCGACGTGTAGTGGTCGCGCGCGTCCATCGTCCGGGCGAGGCTCAACACCATCTGCAGGTAGGAGTTCTCGAGGTTTTGGAAGAGCTTGGCGCGGCGGACGGCCGTGCCTCCGATGTCGGCGATCCCCTCCAGGAGCCGGATCTCGGCGTCCGCGAACGGACGGGCGGCGGGCCCCCGCTCCCGGCCGAGGGCCAGCGTCCCGATGATCTCGGACTCCGACCGCACCGGCACGATGGCCGCCGGGCCGATCGATCGGTAGACGTTCAGCCAGACGGGCAGCGGCTCGCCGCCGAGGTTGTCCGTGCGGTACGGCGTCCCGGTTTCGGCCACTTTGCCAAACGCGCTGCCGGAGGTCGGGAACGCCTCGCCCCGCGCTTCCGGCGGCAGCCCCGCCATATACACGCACGCCATTGCCGCACCCTTGGGTTCGAGCAGGAACAGCATCCCTTTCTCCGCGCGGGTGAGATTCATGGCCTGCCCGACGAGGATCGGGTAGATCGCCTCAGGGTTCCGGGCGACCCTGAGCCGCTTGCTCAGGTCGAAGAACACCTCCAGGTCGGCGGCCCGCTGGGCCTGCTCGTCGTACCGCCGGCCGTTGTCGATCGCGTCCGCCGCCGCCTGGCAGAACGCGCGGAACGACTCCTGCTCGATCTCGGTCCAGGTGCGCCCGGCGTTGTAATAGCAGCAGACGAGACCGAGGATCTCCCCCTCGCGGACGAGCGGCCAGTTGGCCAGGGCGCGGTACCCCTCGACCTGGGTCAATTTCGGGACCGCCGCGCCGTGGGGCAGCGCCGTCACGTCGTTGTAGAGTGCCGGGGCGGAACCGTCGATGCCGCGCCCGGAGATCTCCAGCAGATCGGGCTTGGTCCAATCCATGATGCGTCCGCCGGCGATGGCCTGGGCGTAGCGCATGACCTGCGCGACGTACGACTCGGAGAGCCCCCGAGACCAGGGACACGAAACGGCTCCGTCGGGCTGACGCAGGTACACCGCGGCGCGATCGGCCTTGCCGAGCGAGAGCGCGGCCTCCCCGATGGTCTTCATCACCTCGGCCGACGGCGCGAGGCGGCTGAGGGCCCGGCTCACGGAGGCCACGTGGCTCTGGATCTGGAGGCGGTTCCTGATCTCCTGCACCATCGAGATGTTGGTGGCCGATGACGCGGCGACGCCGATCGACGTGGGCAGTTCCAGCAGCGCGGCCTGGAACGGGTCGCGGTCCTCCGGACGCGCGGGGCCGGCGGGACCCGCGAACACAAGCATCCGCCCCGTCACCCGTCCCTGTGAATCGCGCAGCAGCGAGGAGACGACCGCGCTATCGATCGGCGCCCCGGCCTTCGTCCGCGGACGCGCCGCCGCTTCCGCGACGTCGGGCGGGACCGCTTCGCCGCCCAGGGCGAAGGGCAGCGGCCGGCCGGCGGTTTCCTGCGCGCTCCACCCAAAGAGACGCTCGGCCGCGGCATTCCAGAGGACGACCTTCTCGTCGTTCAGGACGATGACCGCCTGCGGCAGACCCCGCATCGCCTCCTCGAGCAGATGGGGCGAGGGGGACGTCTGCCGCGACGCGGCGGCCGCTCCGCCCGCCAGACCGACCACCTGTTCGACGATCGGCATGCCGAGGATCCCCAGTCCTATAAATAGAAGGACGAGGGCGGGCCACAGATCGGTGGAGTAGTGCGGCAGCGCGAGAACGCCGGCCGCCACCACGGCGCAGAAGACGCCCCCAACCCCTCTCAGCGCTGCAAGATTCATACTCAGGTCTCCGGCGTGCGGTTGAACATCAGAGGCCGATCACATGACCGGGTGGACGGGGCCTGCCCATCCTCTGTGTTATATTGCCCAACGCATGGGCTATTAGACGGCAGATCGGGGGATCACACCGTACACCCGGGCTTCAGAACGGGGTGGCTGGGGGGCCAGGATTCGAACCTGGACACTCAGATCCAAAGTCTGATGGCCTACCGTTAGCCGACCCCCCAGCGGGTTCCCTTGGCGCTAGTCCACGCTTCGATCGGCCTTACCGCCATCGTACCGCACGAACCCACAGGCGACAACTGGGGGCCGGCGCTACGCCAGTGCCATCGCCTCGATCTCTACCGCCGCGTCCCGCGGGAGCTTGGCGGCCTGCACGGTCGACCGCGCAGGGGGATTCTCTCTGAAGTACTCGCCGTAGACCTCGTTCATCGCCCCGAAGTCGTTCAGGTCGCGCAGAAACACGGTGGTCTTGACGACCTTGTCCATCGAGGACCCCGCGGCCTCCAGGACGGCTTTCAGATTGTCCAAGACGCGTTTGGTTTGGACCCGGATGTCCCCGGGGACCAGTTGGCCGGTACGCGGATCGAGCGGGATCTGGCCCGCCGTCAAGACCAGCCCGTTCGCGGCAATGGCCTGCGAGTAGGGACCGATCGCCGGGGGCGCCTGCTCGGTTTTGACGACGCGCTTACCTGTCATCACTCCATCACCTCCACGGGGAGCTGCCGCATCGCATGACACCCGCTTGTCCGGCCATCAGATCTTCACCTGCACCCCGATCGCGCGGTCGAGTTGGGCGAGGGCCACATAGTACTGGAACGCGGCCTGGGTGACGTTGGTATCCGCCGTCGAAAGATTCTGCACGGCGGTCACGACCTCCAGCTGCGTCCCCACGCCCGCCTGGAACCGGACGTTGGCGATGCGCAGCGCTTCGCGCGCCGCCGTCTGTCCCGCCAGGGCCGAGCGCAGGACGTCCGCGGCGTTCCCCAGCGACAGGTAGGCGTTCCGGACGTCGAGCTCCACCTGCTGCCGGGTCTGCTCCTCGGTCACCTTGGCCGACTGAAGCCGGGAGCGGGCCTCTTCCACTTTCGCCTGGGTCAGCCCGCCGTCGAGGATGGCGAGCGTGAGCGTGATGGTGCCGGTGAGGTTGACCGCGTCCCTGGTGGTGGGATCGCTCGTCTGGATCTGCGGACCGGCCTGGACCGTGATGTTGGGCGCCAGCCCCGACGCGGCCAGGTCGATCGCCGCCTGCGCGCCGACCTCGCCGGCCCGGGCCGCCGCAATCTCCGGCCGGCGCTGCAGGGCCTGCCCGATCAGGGCGTCCACGTCCTGGGGAACCTCGGGAAGGCCGGAGAACCCGGCCGGCACGACCGTGGTCGGCAACGGGAGCACCAGGGTCGCGGCCAGATTCTGCTGGCTTTGCGATAGGGCCGTCCTGGCCTGGGTCAGCGCCTGCGCCGACTGGGCGAGCTGCACCTGCGCCTGCAGCAGGTCGAACTGAGGAGAGGTGCCCACCTGCACGCGCGCCGCCGCGACCCGAACGTTTTCGCGCGCGGCGTCGACCGAGCGCTGCGCCGATCCAACGTTGGCCTCGGACGCCGTCACGGAGTAATACGCCTGCCGGACGGAGAACACGACCTGCTCCGCCGCCGCGGCGAACTGCGCCTCCGCGATGACTTCGTTCGCCCGGGCGATCGCGATCTGCGCCTCCAGCGCCCCGCCGGTGTACAGGGGGTATTTGAGGGTCAGGGCAAACACGGTGTTCGTGGCCGCGCTGCCCCCGATCCCGGTCGCCGTGAACGGCGCGTTGCTGATCCCGCTGCTGGGGATCGAGATGGTCCCGCTCACCGGCGAGCCGCCGCAGCACTGGGAGTTGTCCGTGAAGCTCGCCGACCCGCCCAGGGTGACGGCCTTCTGAGCCTCCGCTTCCCGCAGCTGCGCCCGGGCGATCGCGACCGCGAGCGCCGCCTGGCGGGTCTGGAAGCTGTTCTGCAGCGCGGTGGTGACCGCGTCGGCCAGCGTCAGCGGGCGCGGCGCGAGCGTCGGGACCGGCGGGATCGCCGGGATCGGACCCAACGCGGGCGCCGAGGGGGTCCCCGGCGCCGGCGGCATGCCGGGCGCCGGCGTGGGCGCCGGGGGCGCCTGCTGCGCTCCGGCGGGCTGCGCCGCAGGCGCGGCCAGCGCGAGCGCGCAGACGACGATCAGAACGACAAACCGATCTCTCATTTCATCAACCCCCCTGGGGACATCCACACTCCCGGCAAGATCCGATTCCGGCCTGCGGGGCGCGCCGGCGACGTCGCTACGGGCGGAGCGGGAACGGCGTCCGCTCGCGGGGCGTCCCGCCTCGGGCCTCCCACAAACGGCGCGGGACCGCCAGCCAGCCGCCGACCCGGAGCCCCCGGAGGTCGTCGAACAGCGAGTACATCACCGGGATCGCCACCAGCGTCAGCAGCAGGGACATCACCTGTCCGCCGATGATGACCGAGCTCATCGCCCGGTTGGTCGCCGCCCCCACGCCGGTCGAGATGGCGAGCGGGATCATCCCCGCCACGAAGGCGATCGTGGTCATCAGGATCGGCCGCAGCCGGTCCCGGCTGGCCTGGACGATGGCCGCGTTGCGGTCGAGGCCCAGCACCCGCAGGTGGTTGGCCCGGTCGATCTGAAGGATGGCATTCTTCTTGACGACGCCGAAGAGGACGAGTATTCCCAACTGGGACAGAATGTTCAGCGACCCGTGCAGGAACAGGATCGAGAGCAGCGCGAACGGCACGGTGAGCGGCAGCGAGAGCAGGATCGTCACCGGGTGGAGCCACGACTCGAACTGCGCCGCCAGCACCAGGTACATGAACAGGAACGACAGCATGAACGACTGCATGAACGCCGCCGCCTGCCTGCCCTGCTCGATGGCCTGGCCGGTGAACGTCATGTCGTACTGCGGCCCCAGGCCGAGCGAGCGGATCTTCTTGTCGAGCTGCTGCAGCACCGCCTGCTGCGACGCGGTCGGCAGGAGGTTCGCGGTCAGCTCGACCTGGCGGCGCCGGTTGAAGTGGCTGATCTCGCTCGGGCCCACCCCGCGGGCCGTGCTCACGACCTGCTCGAGGGCCACGACCCCCTGGCTGGGGGAGGAGACGGGCAGCTGCGCCAGCAGGTCCTGGTCGGACCGGTGCTGCTTGTCGGCGCGGATGACGATCTTGTACTGCTGACCGGCTTCGGTGTACTTGGCGGTCTTGACCTCGACGCCCTGGACGAGCATGTAGAGGGCGTTGGCGGCGTCGACCGCGTTGACGCCCAGGTCGGCGGCGCGGGCGCGGTCCACCTGCACCCCCAGCTGCGGGGCGCCGCTGATCAGAGACGAGCGGGGGTCCACGACCCCGGGGATGGAGCGCAGGATCTGGATCCCCTGATCGCCGACGCGGGTCAACACCCCGAGATCGGGGCCGCTCACGACGTAGTCGACCGGCTGGAACCCGCCGCTGCCGCCGAACTCCGAGACCGCCTCGACCTGAACCTGCAGGCCCAGGTACCCGTGGCGCGACTGGATCAGGTCACGGACCCTGCCGTACATGGCCTGCTGGCTGATCGAGCGCTTGTCCAGATCGACCATCTTCGCGAAGATCGTGAAACGGTTCGGGGTATGCTGCGGGTCGTCGCCGGCCGTGACGATGGTGTAGTCCATCCCCGGGAGCTGCCGGATCTCCGCCGCCATCTGCGTGGCGAAGCGGTCGGTGGCCTGAAGCGTCCATCCCTCCGGCGCCCGCACGACCACTTCCAGCTGCGACTGGTCGTCTTCCGGCAGAAAGTTCTTGTTGACCGCGGCCCCGATCGGCCCGATGCTGAACAGCACCAGCAGCGTCAGGACGACGACGGCCCACCGCCGCCGCAGCGCGTGCTCGAGGAGCCAGCGGTAGCCGTGGTCCAGCGCGCTGTACACCCGGCCGCGGTGCTGCTCCCCATCGGGCCCCCGATTCACCGCCTCGCCGTTCTCGATCTCGAGGGGATCCCCGGGAGCGCCGGCCGGCCTGCGCTTCCCCCCGCCCAGCCAGCGCGCCGACAGCGAGGGCGTGAGCGTGAAGCTCACGATGAGCGAGACCCCGATCGCGAACGCCATCGTCCAGCCAAAGCTCCTCATGAACCGGCCGACGATCCCGCTCATGAATGCGAGGGGCAGGAACACGGCGATCAGGCTGATGGTCGTCGCCGTCACCGCGGGGCCGATCTCCCGCGTCCCCTCGATCGCCGCCTGAACGGGCGGCATCCCCTTCTCTTTCAGCAGGCGGTAGATGTTCTCCAGCACCACGATGGCGTCGTCGATGACGATCCCCACCACCAGGGCGAGCGCCAGCAGGGTGATCGTGTTCAGCGTCAGGCCGAGCGCGGCGATCAGCGTAAAGGTGGCGATGATCGACGTCGGGATCGCCAGGGCGGCGATGAGCGTGGAGCGCCAGTTCCACAGGAAGACCAGCACCACCAGCGCGGCCAGGATGGAGCCGATGACCAGGTGTTCCTGCACGGCGTGGGTGGAGGCTTCCACGAACACGGACTGGTCGCGCACGATCCGGAGGGTGTAGCCGGGGGTGAGGACGGGCTGGATCGCCCGCAGGCGCTCCTTGAGGGCGTGCACGACGTTGAGGGCGTTGGTGCCGGACTGTTTCTGGATGGACAGCAGCACGGCCGGCGTCCCGTTGACGTTCGCGGTGGTGACGGGCTCCGCCGCGCCGTCCTCGATGCGCGCCACGTCCCCGACCCTGACCGGCTGGCCGTTGCGCGTCGCCAGCCCCACGTTCGCCAGTTCCTGGGGCGAGGTGATCCGGCTGAGCGCCCGGAGGGTGACCTGCGTGTTGCCCTGGTCCACGTGACCGGCGGGCAACTGCACGTTCTGGTTCTGCACCGCGTGCAGCACCGACGTCACCGGCAGCCCGTAGGACGCCAGGAGGTCCGGGTCGACCCAGACGTTGATCTGCCGCGGCTGGCCGCCGATGAGGGTGACCTGCCCAACGCCGAGGGTGCTCTCCAGCTGGGGCCGCAGCACCTTGTCCGCGAACTCGGAGATGTCCCGCACCGGGCGGTTCGCCGACAGCGCGAGCGTCATCACCGGGAACGCGCTCGGGTCGATCTTGGACACGGTCGGCGGATCGACCCCCGCGGGGAGATCCGGAATGGCGTTGATCTTGTTCTGGATCTCCTGCGCCGCGACGTCGATGTTTTTCTCGAGGACGAACTGCACCATCACGATCGACACGCTCTCGGCCGACGTCGACTGGAGATGGTCGATCCCGCTGACCGAGTTGACCGCGTCCTCGATCTTGTTGGTCACGTCGCTTTCGATCTCTTCCGGCGAGGCGCCGGGATCGGTCACCGTGACCACGATGATGGGGATATCGATGTTGGGCCAGCGCTCGATGTTCAGCTTGGCGTAGGAGAAGACGCCCATGAACACCATCGCCAGGACAATCACCGAGGCGAGAACGGGACGGCGAATCGATAGACCTGCGAGCCCCTGCATGAGTGTTCCTCCTCGAAAACTCCGGGTGGCGCAGCGCTACGGGGTGCGCGGGGTGATCGGCTGGTTGTCGGTGAGCCCGTCCTGGCCCTCGATGACCACGGTGTCCCCCTCGGCGAGGCCCGACGTCACCTCGACCGACCCCTCGTGATGCTCACCGAGTGTCACGCTCTGCCGGATCGCCCGGCCCTCGCGCGCGACGTAGACGATCGGGCCCGAGGTCGCCGTCACCACGGCCTGCTCCGGAATGCTCAAGACCGCGTGGCGCACACCCACGACGATGGCGCCGCGGGCGAACATGCCGGGCCGGAGGATTCCCTGGGGGTTGGGGACCCGGATCTTCACGCCGAACGTCCGGCTGGCCACGTCGGCCGCCGGCCGGATCTCCTCGACGCGCCCGTCGAACACCCTTCCGGGAAGACCGTCCACGGCCATCTGCGCCGCCTGCCCCTGCTGCAGCTCGGACCGGTGCTGCGCGGGCACGATGAATTCGACGTAGACGTCCGCCACCTGACTGAGCACGAACAGCGGGCTCTGGCTTGCGCCGCCGGCCGACGACACGACCTCGCCGGGCTCGACGTTCCGCCGGGTGATCGTTCCGTCGAACGGGGCAGAGATGGTGGACTCGCGCAGCTGCTCGCGGACCATCGCCAGCCCGGCCTCCGCCTGGGCCAGCTGGGCGCGCGCCTGCTGGATGTCTTCCTGCCGGGCGCCGACGGTCATGATGTTCCAGTTCTGCTTGGCGGAGTCGTAGGCGGCCTGCGCCTGGACGACCTGGGCCTGCGCGACGCGGGCCTGGGTTTCGGCGGAGTCGAGATCCTGCTGGGAGACCGCCCCCTGGGTCTTCAAGGAGCGCATCCGCTGCACGTTGGCCTGGGCAAGGTCCAGCGACGCCTGGGCGGAATGAAGCGCAGCCTCCGCCTGCGAGACCGCATTCGTGACCTGCTGCCGTTCCTGGGGCCTCTGTCCCGCCAAGACCTCGTCCAGCCGCGCGCGGGCGCCCGCCACGTTGGCCTCGGCCTGAGCCTCCTGCGCCTCAAGGTCGGAGGTGTCGAGCCGCAGGAGCGGCGTGCCGGCCGCGACGCGCTGCCCCTCTTCCACCAGGACCGCCGCCACCCGGCCGGAGAGCCTGGACCCGATCTTCGAATCGCGAATGCTCGTCACGGACCCCGAGGCCAGGACCCGGGTCACCGCGTCGATCCGGCGCGCCGCGCCGATCACCACGGACGCGGGAGCCTGGCTCATCACCGCCGCCGGTTGGGCGGCGGGCGGCGCCGGCCGCCCCTTCGACCGTCCGATGAACGTCCCCCCCGCCAAGGCCAGCATGACCATCCCCACAACGACGAGCCGCTCCATGTGGAACCTCCCCCTGACTGTGTTGCCCCAGCGCATCGCAGGCGCCGGCCGGTCAGGCCTGCCGTCCCGACCAAGTGGTCAGGAGATCCTCAACCGCCTGGCCCGCCAGCGCCCTCGCTCGGTCGCGCTTCTCCATGGGAATCCGCCCGGTCATGAGCAGGGCGATGAACCCGTGGAACAGGCTCCAGAGGATCGTCACTTTGCCCTCGACCTCCTCCGCGGTCCGCCCGCCCGGCGGCAGATTCGCCTGAAGCACGTCACGAAAGGTCTCGAAGACCTGCTGGCCCTCGGAGTGCGGATGCTCGTGGCCGGGCCCGCAGAGGTTGACCCCGCCCAGGCCCGAGATGACCTGATACAGTTCGGGATGCTTCCAGACGAAGTTCCAGTAGGCGTCCCCCATCGCCCGCAGGCGTTCGCGCGGGTCTGTGTGCGCATCGCGCGCGGCGATCAGGTCGGCCAGGAAGATCTCGAAGGCCTCGCGGGCCTCCTCTTCCATCAGCGCTTCCTTGCTCTCGAAGTACTCGTAAATGGCCGGAGGGCTGTATTCGATCTTCTCGGCCACCCTCCGGATCGTGACGGCCTGCCACCCCTCCTTGGCCGCGATCGCGCGGGCCGAGTCGAGGATGGACTGCCGCATCTCCAGCCGCTCCCGATCCCGCCGTTCTTTGACCCCCATCCCTTTGCCACCAACCTCTGTGTGTCGTTTGCCCCATCCCGGTTTGGAGCCCCCGGAGGGGGGCAACCTCTGCTAGGCGTCTCTGGTTAGTCGTCGAATGTACGAAATCCTAACATGATTCAATTAACTTGTCAATGGTTATTTAACGCCGTTAAATAATATGATGTACGGCCAAAATAGCGGCCGAAGCTACTACCGCCCGAGTGAATTGGTGGGTAGTTGGAAAACGAGGTTACGAGGCCGCGCTGAGGCGGTCGAACCCGGCCTCCAGATCCGCGATCAGGTCCTCGGCCGCTTCGAGCCCCACGTGCAGCCGCAGGAGCAGCCCCGGTTCCCTCCAGGGACGGGCGGTCCGGTTCGCGGCGGGCGATGTGGGAATAATGAGGCTCTCGAATCCCCCGAAGCTGGCGCCAATCTTGAAGAGGCGGAGCCCGTCGAGCATCGCGGCGACGGCGCCGGTGGACGCCGTGCGCAGGAGCACCCCAAACAGGCTGGAGGCGCCCAGGAAATCCCGCTTCCACAGCGCGTGGCCGGGGGTCTCCGGCAGGGCCGGGTGGAGGACCCGGGCGACCTCGGGGCGCCGCGCCAGCCAGTGGGCCACCTCGAGCGCCGAGCGCTCGTGGCGGCGGAGGCGCACCGCCAGCGTGCGCAGTCCCCGCAGCGTTTCGTAGCAGAGGTCCGGAGCGACGCAGTCGCCGAAATCGCCGAGACCGTCTTTGACCGTGCGGAAGTGCTCCTCGGTGCGCGCCGTGATCACGCCGAGGAGGAGGTCCGAGTGGCCGGCGAGGTACTTGGTCGCCGCCTGGATCTCCACATCCACGCCGTGTTCGAACGACCGGAAGTTCAGCGGCGTCGCCCAGGTATTGTCGAACAGCACCACCGCGCCGCGTTCGTGCGCCGCCCGGGCGATCGCGGGCACGTCCTGCACTTCGAACGTCTGGGACCCCGGCGACTCCGCGTAGACCACCCGCGTCCGGGGCCGCATCAGCGCGCCGATCTCCGCCCCGGCATGCGGGTCGTAGAAGGTCACCTCGACCCCGAACCGGGCCAGCACCGACGTGCAGAAGGTTCGTGTCGGCTCGTACACCGTGTCGGCCACCAGGAGGTGATCGCCCTGGCGCAGGAACGCCGTCAGCGCCTGGGTAATGGCCGAGAGCCCCGAGGAGGTGATGAGCGAGCGATGGCCGCCCGAGAGCTCCGCGACGGCCTCCGCCAGCGCGAACGTGGTCGGGGTGCCGTGGGTGCCGTAGTAGAAGCCCGTGTACTTGCGCTCGCGCCGGCGCTCGAACTCCGCGGTCGTCGGGAACAGGATCGTCGAGGCGCGGTACACGGGGGGGTTCACCACGCCGAAGTTCTTCCCGGGATCCCGGCCGGCATGCACCAGCCTCGTCTCAGGCTTCATCGCTCCTCCCTCTGATCGGGGACACGCCGGGTCCGGCGCGTCGCGCCATCAGACCGCCGCGGGCCGCGGCCGCGCCACGACTTCGAGCTTCACCTCGGTCGCGACCGCGACCGTCCGGTAGAGGGGTCAGCGCGCCTGCCAGACCTCGACGAGCCGGTCGGCCGCCGCCTTGTCCACGCCGTGGATCTCGAAGCGCATCGCGATGGCCTGGAATCGGGCCGGATTGGCCGCGCGGGTGCCCGTGATCGTGATCTCCATCCCGGTCAGCGGCATCCCGGCTTCCTTCGCGTACTTCTCGATCAGCGTCACGCCGCAGGAGGAGATCCCGGCCAGGAACGCCTCGCTGTTGGTCAAGGCCTCGCTGGGGCCCGATGAGGAGTCGAGGACAAAGTGGTGTGTGCGCGCGCTGTTGAGCGCGCGCCCCGGCAGGCCGATCGAGCGGGTCCGGACCGTGTCGACCATGTTGTGTTCAGCCACGGGAATCCTCCGCGGTATCGATATGTGCGGGGTGTCTTCGATGGTGTCCCGCTCCCGATCCTGCCTGGCGCACGGCCCGGCGGGGGCGGTCCCGGCGCGGCCGGATCGGCGCGAGGGAAGGCCGACGCGCCCTGAGCCGGGAGGGCCGCGCGAAGAGCCCGCGGGCGCTACAGGGAACTCAAGAACTGGAAGAGGTCTTCCTTTTGTTGGTGGGAGAGCCTCTGGTAGCGCTCCGTGACCTCGCCGGCCTCGCCCTTGTGCCGGAGAATGGCGTCGCGGAAGGTGAGCGACGCGCCGTCGTGCATGAGCCTGGTCTGCATCCGAACCCCCCACAACGGCGCGGTCCGGATGCGGTTCGCCGTGTCCTGGAGGTCCTGGATCGAGAGGTTCTTCCAGCTGATCGTGCGCATCTTTGGCCCGTAGTGCTCCTGGGCGGCAATCACGATGCCGTCTCCCGTCCCCACGTCGTGGAGCAGGAAATCGCTGAAGGGGTGGAAGGTCTTCCCGCCGAGGACCGCCGGGATCGTGAACGTCCCCCCGTTGATCTTCGTGCCCGCCGGCGCGGTGGTCAGGGATCGGACGTGGCAGATCGCGCACCCGATCGAGTCAAAGACCTGGGACCCGCGCACGGCGCTGGGCGTGGCCGCGAGCACCGCGTCGCGGGGCGGAGCCTTGGCGGCCCGCATGAAGCGCGTAAAATGGTCGATGTCCTCGAGCCCGTCCGAGCCCGGCCGGTTGTTCGGCTCCTGCGCGGTGTTGCAGAGCGCGGTCACCTCATCCGGGAACAGCCGGCTCGTGATGCCCATCTCGTTCAGATAGGCGTCGCCGGAAAACGAGAGCAGGCTGGCCTGTTGATCCTTCCAGCCGAACCGCCCGATCCCCGTCCGCCCCGGGGCCTCCAGGATGGGGACAAAGATCGCGTGCCCGTGAATCCTGCCGCGGCTCTCGCCCGGCTGCCGGCCCGCCAGCTCGATCAGCGTCCGGTCCGCCACCGCTTCCACAAACCCGTCGCCAAGGAGGTTGAGCGAGACCCGGGTCGTGCGGATGGTTTCCGTCAGGGGCACGCGCTCCTGAATCTCCGTGTCCGGGAACTGGCCGTTGGGACAGACGGCGCGGTCGTTCACGAGCGTGCGGCCGGCGATGATCACGGTTCCGCGCGCAATGGGAATCCTCGGCTCCTGGAACCGCCCATCGGGACCGCGATGGCCCACGCGCAATTCTGTGACCTGGCTGGTCGCCCCGGACACCGGGGACTGGTGGCACTCGCGGCAGGATTGAGCGTTGTAGAGGGGGCCCAGCCCGTCGTCCAACGCCTCGACCTCGTCGAACGTCTTCAGGTCCGCCTGGTGGATCGCCTCGTCCACCATGCCGTTGCTCTTGTTGTCGAACCCCGAGGGCGCCTCCGGCGGCGGCGCGGCCACGGCCGCAGCCACGATGCCCACCAGCCCCACGACAGCCGCGTACCTCACGGGATCTCTCCGTTCCCGCCACCCGGCGAGCCCCTATGGCATCTTGCTGCTATTGTGGAGTATGCCCCTCTCCCCGGCGGCCCAAACTCCGGCGCCGGCGCGATGTCGTGCCCCGCGTCCCCGCTACAGAGATCTCAGGAACTGAAAGAGTTCTTCCTGCTGACCGGAGGAGAGGTTTTCAAAGCGCAGCGTGACATCGTTGGCCTCGCGCCGGTGGCGCAGGATCGCATCGCGGAACGTCAGCGACAGCCCATCGTGCATCAGCCTGGTCTGCATCCGGACGCCCCACAGGGGCGCGGTCCGGATCTTGTCCGCGGTGTTGTAGAAATCACCCGCCGACAGATTTCTCCAACCGACGCTGTACGCTCTGCGACCGTAGTGCTCCTGGAAGGACTGGACGATGCCGTCGCCGGTGCCCACGTTGTGCAGCAGGTAATCGCTGAAGGGATGGAAGGCCTTTCCCCCCAGGGCCGCGGGAATCGTAAACATCCCCCCGTTGATCTTCGTGCCCGCCGGCGCGGTGGTCAGGGTTCGGACGTGACAGATGGCGCAGCCGACGGCGTCGAAGATCTGGGATCCGCGCATGGCGCTCGCCGTCTCCGCGAGCACCGCGTCGCGGGGGGGAGCCTTCGCGGCCCGGATGAAGCGGGTGAAGTGGTCGATGTCCTCGAGTCCGTCCGATTCCGGCCGGTTGTTCGGCTCCTGCGCGGTATTGCAGAGCGCCGTCACCTCGTCCGGCTGCAGCCGGCTGGTGATGCCCATTTCGTTCAGGTAGGCGTCGGCGGAAAACGACAGCAGGCTGGCGTGCTGGTCCTTCCAGCCGAACCGCCCGATCCTCGTCTCCCCGGGGGCCTCAACGACGGGGACGTAGAGCGCCTGCCCCCGGATCTTCCCGCCGCTCTGGGCGGGCTGCCTGCGCGCCACGTTGATGAGCGTCTCGTCCGCCACCGCCTCGACGAAGCCGTCACCCAGGAGGCCGAGCGAGACCCGCGTCGTCATAATGGTTTCCGTCAGCGGCACGCGTTCCTGAATCTCCGTGTTCGAAAACTGGGCGCTGGGGCAGATGGCGCGGTCGTTCACGAGCGAGCGGCCGGCGATGACCACGGTTCCGCGCGCAATGGGGATCGAGGGATTCTCGAACCGACCGCCGGCGCGGTGGCCGACCCGCAACTCCGTGATCTGGCTGGTCGCCCCCGAGACCGGGTTCTGGTGGCACTCGCGGCAGGATTGGGCGTTGTAGAGAGGGCCGAGCCCATCGTCCACCCCCTCCACCTCGTCAAACCTAGACTGGTCGGTCTGGTGGGTCGTGCTGTCCACCAGGCCGTTGCTCACGCCGTCGAAAGCCGAGGGAGCCTCGGGCAGCCGCGTCGCCGCCGTGACAAGGGCCAGTAAACCCACAAGGAACGGATACTTCATGGCTGTTCTCCCGTTTGCGCTGATCGATCAGGCAGATGCCTTACGGATTATCCCTACAGGCGGGTTTGGTACCCCTTTACTTTCGGGACTAGACTACTCCGCCTAAGTGACATGTAACTTGCCTTACTGCAAAGTGACATCGAGGTTGCCTACCGCCAGGAGATTGGCGCGAACTGGGAGATCAGGACTGGCGGGGAGGGTTTCCGAGGGCGAAGCGGCTGGGCGCGAGATGGACGGCGCCCCGGGCCTCGTCGATGCCTTCAAGGACGAGGAGCGACACGTGCCGGTCGACGAGCTTGTCTTTGGGCTCGGCCGCCTCGAGCAGAACCCCGATCCCGACGACCTCCGCCTGGAACTCGCGCATCAGATCGTAGACGCCCCGGGCGGTGCCGCCCCCGCGGAGGAAGTCGTCGATGAACAGCGCGCGGGCGCCCGGTGGAACGGCGCGCAGGGGCAGGGTCATCGACTGCATCGTTCGAGACGATCCCGAGACGTAGTTCACGCCCACGGACGGTCCCTCCGTGCGGATACCGCCGCGGCGCGCCGTGACGAGCGGCACGTTGAAGGCGCGCGCGGTCATGAGCGCGAGCGGGATCCCCTGCACCTCCATCGAGAGCACCACATCGGGGCGGCGCTCCGCGAAGAAGGTGGCAAAGACCTCGCCGAGCGACACCACCAGGCTGGGCAGCGAGAGCAGGTCGGCGGTGTACAGGAATCCCCCCGGAAGGATGCGGGCTGGGTCCCGGAGCCGGCGGACGAGGTCTTCGGCGATCGCCCGAATCTGCTCGGCCGTCCGGAACGGGGTGTACCGGACGCCCCCGGTCGCTCCGGCCAGCGTCTCGATCCGTCCCAACTGAAACCGCTCGCAGGTCTGGCGGAGCGAGGCGATGTCCTCGCTGATCGTCGACTTGGCGGCGCCCAGCGCGCCCGTGAACGTCCCCAGGGGAACGACGGTGTGCGGCTCCTGAAACAGCCGGTGGGCGATGGTCACCATGCGGTCTCCCCGGCGCAGCCGTCTCACCACCTCGCCATGCCCTCCGCGCCGCGGGGAGACGGCGCCCGGGGATCTCGGGCCATCCGCTCGAGGACGACGGCGAGCATCGCCGGGGTGTCGATGTCCATGCAGATCTCGGGGCTGGCGCAGATGAGCGCGCGCGCCCGCACCCCGAGCAGGCCGGCCGCCCGGCGTTCGAGCCCGTCCACGCGGAGAGTCCCCGCCAGGAGACCCACGAGCGCGCCGAGGCCGAACATCCGCGCCAGCTCCCACGGCCGCTTCCGGGCGCGGATCGCCCGCTCGATCACGGGCCGCGCCCGCGCGAACGCCTGGGGCCCGATGAGGATGAGGCTCCCGCCGGTCAGCGTCCCATCCCGGAGGCGAACAAAGGTCTTCCGCGCACGGGGGAACTCGCGGATCACATCTTCGCGGCGCACCACCCCGTACACGATCTCCGCGTCGAGGGCCTGCGCCGCCCGGACGAACGCGTCGACGGCACGGGGGGTCACCAGGGGAATGTCCGCGCCGGCGGCCAGGACCGGCCCGGCGCCACCGAGCGCATCCAACCCGGCGGCCACATTGTCCAGCATCGTGCCGCCCTCGCCCACGGCAACGTCGACACAGGCGGCGACCGCCGGCGGCAAGGGGAGCGGACCGACCAGGGCGATCCGCCGGATGGACGCGGCCTGCCGCAGGGCGGCCAGGACGAACTCCACCATCGGACGGCCCAGGAGGGGAAGGAACGCCTTGTTGGGGATGCCTTCGCCGAGCGCGGGATCGGGCCGGCCTCCCGCCAGCACGAGCGCGTCGGGCATCCCCCGACCTACCGCTCCTCGGAAAAGGTCCGGGTGAGGAACACCTCGACGTCGGGCATCGCGGCAAGCGCGCCGCAGATTTCTGTCGCCGCCGCTTCGTTCGCGGCCATGGCGTACACGGCGGGGCCCGTCCCCGACAGCGACACCCCGAGCGGGCGCAGGGCGGCCATGCGCTCGCGGAGCGCGCCGACGATCGGATGGCTGGCGACCACGACATCTTCGAACACGTTGCAGAGCAGCTGCCCAACGACGCGGGGGTCCTCGGCCTCCAGCGCCCGGACCACGCGCTGGGTGTCCGGGCGCTTCCGCACGGCCCCGTGGTCCAGCGCCTTGTAGGCCCACTCGCTCGTGATCTGGACGGTGGGCCGGGCGATCACCACCCAGGTCGTGGGCAGCGGCCGGAGCATCCGGACCCGCTCCCCCCGCCCCATCGCCAGGGCGGCGCCGCCGATCAGAAAGAACGGCACATCCGATCCGATCTTCCCGCCGAGGTCCATCAACTGCCGGTCGTCCAGGCGGAGCTTCCACATCTGGGCCAGGCCGAGCAGCGTCACGGCGGCGTCGCTCGATCCCCCGCCCAGCCCGGCCGCCACGGGGATCTGTTTGGACAGCTCGATCTCGACGCCCCGGGGAACCTGGAAGGTTTCCTGCAGCAGGTTCGCCGCCCGGTGCACGATGTTCTGCCGCTCGGGGGGAACATCGGGGCTGGCGCAGCGGACCGAGATCCCCTCGCCGTTCTCCCGAAGAATGATCGTATCGTGGAGCTCCACCGTATGCAGGATCGTCTCGATGTCGTGATACCCGTCGGGGCGATCACCGAGCACATCCAGGGTCAGGTTGATCTTCGCATACGCGTTGAGGCGCAGCTGCTTCACAAGGGTCCACCCCCCCTCTCAAAACACAAACCGCGGGGCCGCAGCGCGCGGCCTCGCGGGATCGACAGCGGGCAGAGCCCGAAGCCATTTCCAGCTCGGTGCATGGCACCTCTCCCTTCGAGGCGCCGCCCCGGCCATCCTTCCGGGCTCCTGCTCGCGGCGGGGCCGGATTGGGCCCGCGCTTGACACCCCAAGGGAAATAACTATGATGGAGGTTATGGTGTCGTTCTCCGGCGATTCTCCGGCGCGTCCCGACAGGCCCGCGGCCGCGTCGGAGACCGCGGAGATCCCGCTCGACCCGGCCGCAGAGGCCAAACCGCGCCGGCGGTGGGAACGCCCCATCCGGTGGGGGCAGGTTGGCATCCAGATCGTGGCCGCCTGCCTCATCGGCGCCGTCGCGGGCATCGGGCTCAGCATGACCCCGCTGCGGATCGCGCTCCCCTGGTCCCTGCTGCTGAGGCAGCGCACCAACGTCCTGATCATGGGGCTGGACCGCACCGTCAGCGAACGGAATCCCAAGATCGTGTACCCGGTGACCAGGACCACCACGCTCGTTGCCGCCAGCTTCGACCCCGCTTCCCGTCGCGTCTACCTGCTCAGCGTGCCGCGGGACACCCGGACGAGCATCCCGGGACACGGGATCACCAAGATCAACGCCGCCCACGCGTACGGCGGCACGCGGCTCTCGATTCGGACCGTGGAGAACGTCCTCGGGGTGCGGTTCCCCTACTACATCGAGCTGACCGAGCGCGGGTTCGTGCGCCTGATCGACGCCGTCGGCGGCGTGAACGTCCGCATCGAGAAGAATCTGGACTACGACGATAACTGGGACGGCCTGCACATCCACCTGAAGAAGGGATACCGCCGCCTCGGAGGCAAGGCCGCCATGGAGTACGTGCGGTTCCGGCACGATCCGCTGGGAGACATCGGGCGGATCAAGCGCGGGCAGCAGGTGATGAACGCGCTGCTCGATGAGCTCCGGCGGCCCAGGATCGTCACCCGCCTGCCGCGCATGCTGCGCGTGTTCCGCGAGGACGCCCGGACGAACCTCTCCCGTCCCCAGCTCGTCAGCCTGGCGCTGTTCGGCGCCGGGCTTGGGCCCGGTGGGGTGGTGCGCGAAACGCTGCCGGGAAGTTTTGGCCAGAGCGACTGGATCCCCGATCTCCCCCGGGATCACAGCCTGGTGACGCGGATGTTCTACGACGTGGATGCCGAAGCGCTCGCGCACACCACAGCCGAACTTCTCGCCTCCCCCGCGAACCCGGACGCCGCGGGCGATGCGCTGGCCAGGGTCACCGCCTTGGGGGTCCGGCTGGTGGGGTTCGCCACCAGCTCCTCCGATTCGCCCACGGCCGTGATCCTTCACCACGGCGACCGCCGCGTGGCGGAGATCGTGGCCGCCCTCGTGGGCGCGCGGACGGTCATCGACAGTCCCTCGACGAGCGGTCCGGACCTCACGGTGATCCTGACCGATACCACCACGGCGATCCCCGCCCCCGCCCCGCTCCCCCGGCAATAACTCCGTTACGGCGGAGGGCGCAGGTGGGGGAACAGCGCCCGGGCCAGAGAGGCAAACGCGGCCAGGCCGAGGGTCTCCGCCCGCGCGCGCGGATCGACTCCGGCCTCGGCGCAGGCGCGCTCCACCACCCCACGCGGCAGGTCGAGGCCCGCCGCCAGCGCATTCGAGAGCATCTTGCGGCGCTGCCCGAACCCCGCGGTCACGACCCGGAAGAACGTCTGTTCATCGGGAACGGACGCGGGAGGCGTGCGGTGGGGCTTCAGTTCCACGAGCGCTGAGGCCACCTTCGGCCTCGGTAAGAACGCGCCGGGAGGGATGCGGGCTAGAATCCTGGGGGCCGCGTGATACTGCGTGGCGACCGAGAGGATCCCGTAGTCGCGTCCCCCCGGCGGGGCGGCGATCCGCTCGGCCACCTCGCGCTGGACGGTCACGACGAGGAGCGTGAGGCCGAGCGGGGCCTCCAGCAGCCGCATCAGCACGGCCGAGGCGATGTTGTAGGGGAGGTTGGCCACCACCTTACGGGGCGCATCCGGCGGGCCATCGAAGAGCGCGGCGGGCGGCAGAGCAAGGACATCCCCCGGGACGATGCGCACATTCGGACGGCCGCCGACGGTGGTGTGAAGCGCCTCCAGGAGTCCGCGGTCGACCTCGACGGCGGTCACCCAGCCGGCGCGCTCCGCCAGCCCGGCGGTCAGCGTGCCCACCCCCGCTCCGACCTCGAGCACGCTGTCCGATGGGGTCAGGGCGGCGGCGGCGAGCGTCCGGCCGAGCGCCTGGGCGCTGACGAGGAAATGCTGGCCCCACCGCTTCGACGGCCGGATCCCGAACTGCCTGAGGATTGCCCGCGTGCCGGCGGGGGTGGCCAGGTCGCGAGCGCTGGTGGATGCCGGGCCCTGCCCCAGGGGCCGCCCCCGATATCAGCCTTCGGCTTACCTTGGCTCTATTCCATGCTTCGATCGGCCTTCGATCGGCCTACGGTTTGCCGAGGATGTACACCGTCACATTTCGGCGGCCGAACTGGATGGCCTCCTCGTAGGTGTTGAAGCAGAGATCGATGCGGCGCCCGCGGATGGCCCCGCCGACGTCCCCCGCGATCGCGTCCCCGTACCCGTCGACATGCACGCGCGTCCCCAACGGGATCACATAGGGGTCGACGGCCACCACGCCGCGCCGGGCGGGAAGCCCAAACGCGGTCACGTTGCCAACCGCGCCCCCGTAGTTGTTCGGACCCGGATAGTAGGCGGTGGCCTCCATGATCATGACCTCCTTGCCGGCGTACGGGCCCTGGGTCACGATCACCGGCCGGGTACCGATGGCGATCACCCGGGGGATCGGGGGCATGACGAGGGCTTCCTCGAGCGTCTGCACCGTGACCGGACGCCCGTCGGCATACTCCACCCACACCGTCCGATTCATGAGCCCGGGCTCCCCGGCGGACCGCAGCACCTGGCGCCCTTTCAGCAGGGTGGTATCCCGAACAATCTCGGTGGGGAACGGAAAGGCACTGTGCTCGACCCAGGTCCGCGTGTCCCGCCGCTCGACCGTCACCCGCATATCTGGGGCAAGTTTGGTCGAGGGATCAGGGTAGACCCGGTCCTGGGGACGGACCTCGACGTTCATGGCGGTCAGGGCTTCGCCCACCGTGGCGGCGGGCAATCGAACCTGTTGCGGGATTCCGCCTACGGTCACGGTCAGGGGAACGACCCGCACGATGCTGATTTGAATCCCCGGCCAGATCGCCGCCTCCACCGGAGGGTCGATCCGGTCGGCCGGATCGACGGCGACCTGGGCTTCCCGAAGGACGTCGCCTACGGTCTGGCGGAGCGTGCTGAACGACCGGGTCTCGCCGTCGACCGTAAGGTAGACGGACTTGCCGAGCACCAGGTGCCACAGGCTTGGGTTCGACACGAAGGGCAGGAGCAGACCCGAGACGAGGATCCCGACCAGGAGGTGGGTCAGAAACGCCCACCCAAATCGGTGGTGCTTCAGGACTTCGATCTCACTGGCAGTCGATGGCAGGACAGCCGGCGCGATGGCTTCTCCCCCCCTTCCATTCGCCCGCTAGATAGCCCCGCGCTGGCGGGGCCCGCCGCCGCATATCTCAGATGGTACGGATCGATAAGGTCTGCCTGAGTTCTATGCGCCGGCGGTATGCTGCGACGGTCAGGGGGTGGGGTATGGGTTATGTGATATAGACTTTATTCTACGGTTGCCACTATATCATATAGACAAAATTCAATGCAATAGTCCTTTTGGATAGAGAGGGTGGCCTGGCAGATGAAGCAGATTACGTCGAGGGCTCCTCGCGAGGCGGATGTCGTGGGCGTTCGACCAATTCCAGCAGGACACCATGGGCCTGGCCCGGGTGCAGGAATGCGACCCGCGTCCCATGGGCTCCAGGGCGTGGGACTTGATCGATGGCGCGCATCCCTGAGGCCGTCGCGAGGGCCAACGCACGTTCGATATCATCGACCTCGATCGCAATGTGATGGATCCCCTCCCCGCGCGTCGCGAGGAACCGGCTCAGCGGGCCCTCCTGGGCGGCCGGCTCGAGGAGCTCGATCTCGGCGTCCGCGACTCGGATGAAGGTCATGCGGACGTGCTCGCGATCCAGCGACACCCGCGGGGCCGGCGAAAGCCCCAATCGCGCGTAGAAGGGCTCTGCGGCATCGAGGCGGCGCACGATGACGCCGAGATGGGCCAGCCGGGCCTTACCTTTGGCCCACTCCTCGCTTCGATTGGCCTTACCTATGCCCCACTCCTCGCTTCGATTGGCCTTACCCACCGGCGCCCGCCGCCATCAGTTCCTCGGCGGCGGTGTAAGGATCCAGTTCGCCGCGGGCCACCCGCGTGGCCAGTTCGTCCATCCGGCCGGCGCTGATCCGGGCGAGGAAGCGCTCCTCGATGATCTCGATGATCTCCCGCCGTCGCCGGGCCTGGCGCCGGGCCATCAAGAGTCCGTGCTCGATCAGGGACGCCCGGTGCCGCTCGAGGGCCTGGAGGATCTCCTCCACCCCCCTGCCCTCGGAGGCGACGGCCCGGAGAACGGCAGGCCGCCACGCGCCGCGGTCGGGGGCCAAACCCAGCATCATCTCGATCTCGGCCGCGGCCTTGTCGGCCTCGCCCCGGTCGGCCTTGTTGACCACAAAAACGTCCCCGATCTCCATGATTCCGGCTTTGAGGGTCTGGACGCTGTCCCCCAGCCAGGGCACGGTCACCAGCACGACCGTGTCCGCCGTGCCGGCAATGTCCACCTCGGCCTGGCCGGCCCCGACCGTCTCGATGAAGATGACGTCGCAGCCGTAGGCATCCAGCACCGCGACCGCCCCGGCGGTCGCAGGCGCCAGGCCGCCGAGGCGGCCCCGGGTCGCCATGCTGCGCACGAAGACCCCGGAGTCGGTGCTGTGGTCCTGCATCCGGATCCGGTCGCCCAGGATGGCCCCGCCGGTAAACGGGCTCGTCGGATCGACGGCGACCACACCGACGCGGCGGCCCTGGGCCCGCAGCACCCGAATGAGCGCGTTGACCAGGGTGCTCTTGCCGGCCCCCGGGGGGCCGGTGACGCCGACCACGTGGGCGCGTCCGGTGTGGCGGTGCAGCGCCCTCAGCGCCGGCACCGCGTCGTCGCTCCGGCTCTCCAGCAGCGAGATCAGGCGCGCGGCCGCCTGGGGGGACCCCTGCAGGACCCCGTCGGCAAGGGTCAGGGCGACGTTCATCGGGCTCACACCACGGCCGGCGGCCGGTAGACCCCAAACCGCCCCCGCAGCGTCTCGCAGATCTCCCCGATGGTGGCGTACGCCCGCACGCACTCCAGGATCGGCGGGAGCAGGTTGTCGCCGCCCGAGGCCACCCCGTCCAGCGCCCGCAGCGCCGCCTGCACCCGCTCACCGTCGCGCCGCGCGCGCAATGCGGCCAGCCGGGCCTTCTGGCGGCTGACCACGGCGGGGTCGACCTTGAGAATGGCCGGGACCTGCCCGGCCGCCTGCTGGAAGCGGTTCACGCCCACGACCACCCGGCGGCCGGACTCGATCTCCTGCTGCTCGCGATAGGCGGCCTCGCCGATCTCGCGCTGGACGTACCCCTGCTCGATCGCCCGCAGCATCCCGCCCATCCGCTCGATCTGGTCGAGGTACGCCTGCGCCCGCCGCTCGATCTCCGCGGTGAGGTGCTCCACGTAGTAGGACCCCGCCAGCGGATCCACGGTGGAGGCCGCCCCGCTCTCGTGCGCGATGATCTGCTGCGTGCGGAGCGCGAGCAGCGCCGCCTCGTCGGTCGGCAGGGCCAGCGCCTCGTCCAGCGCGTTGGTGTGGAGCGACTGGGTCCCCCCCAGCACGGCGGCCAGCGCCTGCAGGGCGACGCGCACGACGTTGTTCCTGGGCTGCTGCGCGGTCAGCGCCACCCCGGCGGTCTGGGTGTGGAACCGCAGCATCTGCGACCGGGGGTCTCTGGCGCCGAACCGGTCGCGCATGATCCGGGCATAGAGGCGGCGGGCGGCCCGGTACTTGGCGGCCTCCTCGAAGACGTTCATCTGCGCGTCGAAGAAGAACGCGAGGTGCGGCGCGAACCGGTCGACGGCCATCCCGGTGTCCCGCACCGCCTCGACGTAGGCGATCGCGTTCCCGAGCGTGAACGCCACCTCCTGGACCGCCGTCGCCCCGGCCTCCCGGATGTGGTACCCGCTGATGCTGATCGGGTTCCACCGCGGCAGGCGCGCGGCGCAGTAGGTGCACGTGTCGGCGACCAGCCGCAGGGACGGGCCGGGCGGGTAAATGTAGGTGCCGCGGGCGATGTACTCCTTGAGGATGTCGTTCTGCGTGGTGCCGGCGCACCGGTCCGCCGGCACGCCCCGGCGCTCCGCCGCCGCGAGGTACATGCACAGGAGGATCGCCGCGGTGGCGTTGATCGTCATCGAGGTGCTGACGCGGTCGAGCGGGATCCCGTCGAAGAGCACCTCCATGTCGGCCAGGGAGTCGATGGCCACCCCCACCTTGCCCACCTCGGCCTCCGCCAGGGGGTGGTCGCTGTCGTAGCCCATCTGGGTGGGCAGATCGAAGGCGATCGAAAGGCCGGTCTGCCCCTGCTCCAGGAGGTACCGGTACCGGCGGTTGGACTCCTCGGCTCCCGCGTATCCCCCGTACTGGCGCATCGTCCACAGCCGGCCGCGGTACATGGTGGGATGGATGCCGCGCGTAAACGGGTATTCGCCCGGGAATCCAATGTCGCGCTCGGCGTCCACCGCGGCGGCATCCTCCGGGGTGAACACCGGCTTCACCGGAATGCCGGATGGGGTCCGAACGTCCTCCCGGCGGCCCATGCCTCAGCCCATCGTGATCAGCAGCTGGCCGGCGGCGAGTTCCTGACCCGGCGAGACATGCACCCGCCGGACGGTGCCGGCGTGCGGCGCGCGGATCTCCATCTGCATCTTCATCGCTTCTATTATAGCCAGCGGCTGCCCGGCCACCACCTGGGCGCCCTGGTCGACCGGCACGGCGAGCAGGAGCCCGGGCATCGGCGCCCTGATCTCCCCCTGCCGCGCCGGGGCCGCGGCCCCGCGCGCGGCGGCCGCCCCCACCCCCGTCCGGGTGACCTCGGCGACCTCGGTGCGTCCGTCGAGCTCGAAGACCCACGGCCCCGCGCGGTCCCGCACCGCGAGGCGATGGGAGGCGCCGTCGACGATCAGGGTGTAACACGCGGGCACGATCTCGATCAGGTCCACCCGATGGGTCCGTCCCGACAGGGTGACGGCGAGCGTCCCGCCGGTGTCGTCGATCCCGACGTCGAACTCCTCCTCCCCCAGCCGGACCCGGCAGGTCCTCATGCCAGCCCGTCCTGGCGCGCCGCCCGGCCCCACGCGCCCGCGTCTTGAGGCGGCAGGAGCGGGGGGCGGCGGTCGTCACGAGCGGCAAGCGCCGCCGCGGCGAGCGCGGCCAGCCAGCGGCCGGGCGAGGCGTCCGGCCGCCGGGAGGGCGCGGCCCACTCCTCCTCCACGAACCGGGTGTGGTAGTGACCCGACCGGAAGCCCGGATGCGCCAGGGTCCAGAGGTGGAACGGGATCGTCGTGAGGACGCCGGTGACGACCGTCTCGCGCAGCGCGCTCCCGAGGCGGGCGATCGCCTCGTCCCGGGTCGGTCCCCAGGCGATCACCTTCGCCAGCAGCGGGTCGTAGAACCGGGTGATCTCCATCCCGGGCGACAGCGCGGCGTCGACCCGGACACCCGGGCCGCCGGGCAGCACGACCTCCCCGATCCGCCCGACCGACGGCAGGAACTCGTGGTCGACATCCTCGGCGGAGATCCGGCATTCGATCGCGTGCCCGCGGGGCCGCACGTCGCCCTGGCGGAACGGGAGCGGCTCTCCTTCTGCGACCCCGAACTGCAGCGCCACCAGGTCGAGCCCGGTGACCCACTCGGTGACGGGGTGCTCCACCTGCAGCCGGGCGTTGATCTCCAGGAAATAGAACGCCCGCCCCGACACGAGGAACTCGACGGTCCCGGCATTGCGGTACCCGACCGCGCGCGCGGCGGCGAGCGCCGCCTTCCCGATCGCCTTCCGGAGCTCCGGCGTGAGCGCGGGGGCGGGAGACTCCTCGATCAGTTTCTGGTGCCGCCGCTGGATCGAGCACTCCCGCTCTCCCAGGTGGACGACCGCGCCGTGGGCGTCCGCGAGGATCTGCACCTCGACGTGCCGCGGACGGTCCAGCCACTGCTCCAGATAGATGCGGTCGTCCCCGAATGCCGTTCGCGCCTCACCGCGCGCCAGGAGCAGCGCCCCGACGAGTTCCGAAGGCCGCTCGACGAGGTGGATGCCCTTTCCTCCGCCGCCGGCGGCCGCCTTGATCAGCACCGGGAACGTGAGATCCTTCGCCGCCTGCATCGCCGCGGCGTCGCTCAGCAGATCGGTCCCCGACAGCACGGGCACGCCCGCCGCGAGGGCGGCGCGACGGGTCCGGGATTTATCGCCGCACAGGGCGAGGGCGGCGGCCGGCGGCCCGATGAAGGTCAGGCCGGCCTCCTCGCAGGCCTCGGCGAAGGCCGGGTTCTCGGACAGGAACCCGTACCCCGGGTGCACCGCGTCGGCGCCGCACCGGCGCGCGGCGCCCACGATCGCCGAGATGTTGAGATACGAGTCGGCGGGGGCGGCGCCCCCGACCCGGTAGGCTTCGTCCGCCGCGTGCACGTGGAGGGCGGCGCGGTCGGCGTCGCTGTAGATCGCCACCGCGGTGCGCCCGCCCGCGCGGCAGGCCCGGATGACGCGCAGGGCGATCTCTCCCCGGTTGGCAATGAGGATCTTGCGCAGAGGGCGGGCGGCCGTGGTCACGGCGTGGCGGCTAGAGCGGGATGTTCCCGTGCTTCTTTGGCGGGTTGCGGTCGCGCTTGCCCTCGAGCATGCGCAGCGCCGAGATCAGCCGCGGGCGGGTCTCGCGGGGCTCAATGATGTCGTCCAGATACCCGCGGCCGGCCGCGACGTACGGGTTGGCGAACTGCCGGCGGTACTCGGCGACGAGCCGCGCGCGCGTCCCCTCCGGATCGCCCGCCTCGGCCAGTTCGCGGCGAAAGATGATGTCGATGGCGCCCTCCGGACCCATCACGGCGATCTCGGCGGTGGGCCAGGCGAGGTTCAGGTCGCCCCGGATGTGCTTGCTGGACATCACGTCGTAGGCCCCGCCGTACGCCTTGCGGGTGATCACGGCCAGCTTCGGCACGGTGGCCTCGCAATAGGCGAACAGCAGCTTGGCGCCGTGCCTGATGATCCCGCCGTGCTCCTGCCCCGTGCCCGGCATGAACCCGGGCACATCGACAAACGTCACGAGGGGGATGTTGAAGGCGTCACAGAACCGGACGAACCGGGCGCCCTTGACGGAGCTGTTGATGTCGAGCGCGCCGGCCAGCGCCTCCGGCTGCTGCGCCACGATGCCGACGGACCGGCCGTCCAGCCGGGCAAACCCGGTGAGGAGGTTCTGGGCGAAGCGCTCGTGGACCTCGAGAAACTCGCCGCCGTCGACGACGCGCCGGATGACCTCGCGCATGTCGTACGGGCGGTGGGGATCCTCCGGGACGACCGCGTCCAGCGCCGGATCCATCCGGTCGGGCGGATCCGCGCACGGGACGCGCGGGGGACCCTCCTGGTTGTTCTGCGGGAGGTAGGCGACGAGGCGGCGGATCAACCGCAGCGCATCGAGATCGTGGTCCGCGATGAAGTGCGCGACCCCGCTGCGGGCGGCGTGCACCTCGGCGCCGCCCAGGTCCTCGGAGGTCACGTCCTCGTGCATCACGGCCTTGACGACCTGGGGGCCCGTGACGAACATGTAGCTGGTCCCCCGGACCATCACGGTGAAATCCGTGATCGCCGGCGAATAGACGGCGCCGCCCGCGCACGGCCCCATGATCGCCGAGATCTGCGGGACGACGCCGCTGGCCAGCGTGTTCCGGAGAAAGATCTCCGCGTACCCGCCCAGGCTGACGACCCCTTCCTGGATTCGCGCGCCGCCGGAGTCGTTCAGCCCGATCACCGGCGCGCCGTTGCGCAGCGCCAGGTCCATGAGCTTGCAGATCTTCGCCGCGTGGCCCTCCCCGAGCGAGCCCCCGAGCACCGTGAAGTCCTGGGAGAAGACATAGACCAGCCTCGCCTCGATCGCCCCGTACCCCGTCACCACGCCGTCGGCCGGCGCCTCGACCTTGTCCATCCCGAACGCGGCGGCGCGGTGGGTGACAAAGCGGTCGAGCTCGACAAACGTGCCGGGATCGAGCAGCTCCGAGAGCCGCTCGCGGGCCGTGAGCTTGCCCGCGGCATGCTGGCGGGCGACGCGGTCCCCGCCGCCCCCTTCCTCCAACCGGGCGCGGCGGACGGCGAGCTCGTCCTGCCGGCTGGGGAGACGGTCGGTCACAACTCCTCAGACGCCCGGGGACGCCCCGCGGGGCCGGATCGAGATGACGGCATGCTTGTAGAGGAGTTCGGTGCCGCCCTCGGCTTCCACGAGCAGGGTCTCGGTCCCGACGTCCCGGAGCACGGCATGCGCGATCTCGTAGCCGTCGCGGCAGCGGATGCGCACGGGAGTCCGCGCCTCGAGCAGCGCCAGGTAGAACCCGTCCTCGCCGGACTGGCGCCCCGTTCGGGCGGACGCGCCCCCCGGCCGTGAAACATCGTGTGCCATCACCGCGGCCCCTCCTGCCTGCTCCGGCCGGATCTCCTGCGGATCGATGACGATGTCGGACAGCATCGGCACGCGGTCATCCCGCCCGGCCATCGACGGCTCGGTCGCCGGCGCGGCGTCCAGGGCCTCCGCCTCGGGATCGGCCGGGGAGCCGCCAGGCGTCTGGCGGACCGGCGCCTCGAGCGGGGCCTTCGCGCCCGACCGGACGAAGTGCCGCATCGCCTCCAGGCGCGCGCGGCGATTGCCTTCCGGGGACGTCTCTGGGTGCCCGGCCGGCGCCTGAAGCATCCACTTGGCCACAGCGTCGAGGACCGCGTTCACCGCGGCCTGCGGCTCCCCTTCGGGTTGGGGCGCCGCGCCGATGAAGATCTCGGGACCCCGGGGCGTCGGGGCGCTGATGCCGATCAGCACCACCGGCTGGTCCATGGAGTCGACCAGGGCCGCCTGGTGCAGCGTCACCCGCCGCTGGGCCGGCTCGAGCACCGCACGGACGGCGTCGATCGCCGCGGCCGCCAGGGTGCGGAGACGGTGGGCCGTCCCGGCCGGACCCCGCGCCTGCCCCGTTCCCGTCCGCCGTTCCCCCGCGCGCTCCCAGGCCACCTGGACCCGCGCCGAGACTTCGGCGCCCGAGGCGGTCTCTTCCACCCGCACGACCTTGAGATCCGGCACCTCGGCGGCGCGGGCGCCCCGGAGGTGGGTCACCTGAATCCGCCCGGGCTCGATCGGGATCCCGTAGGCGGTCATCAGCGCCGCAACCACCGACCGCCGCGCCGCGCGGCCTTCCGTGGCGTCTTCCGCGGTGATGTAGATCTGGTCGACCTCCCCGGACGGCGAGGTCAGCAGCCTGGCGGACACCACCCCATCGACGGTGGTGAGGAACCGTTCGATATCTTCGGCGAGGATCTCTCGGGGCATCGCCGGGGTATTCTGCCCGTAAGAAAGGGCCCCCTCCATCCGAATAGACGGTTCGAACGGACAATGTCCCGGGGCGCAAAAGCTGCCTCAAAATGACGGGGGAACGTCGGGACGGCGGAGGGGCGCCCCGATCAGGATCCCCTCCCCTCCCAGCGCCTCCACCCGCCGGCCGTTGATCAAGATCTGCGCCGCCGGGGCGTCGGGAAACTGGGTCGCGGTGTACACCACCTGCCAGACCCGTCCCAGCATGCTCGTGCTCCCGCCGCCCGACGCAAACGCCGGAGACACATCCACGGTCACCACCCCGTCCCGGACGCTGGCCCCCAGGAGCGCCGTCCCCTGCGGAATCTCGGTGTGGAACCGCGCGTCGTGCGGCCCATCCAGGAGCGCCCGCAGCGCAGCCTGCAGCCGGACTTCCGTTGGCCCGGCCGGCGCCGGCCGGCGCACCGGGACCAGCGAGCCGGTGCGGCCGGCCCCCCTGACGACAAAGTAGACGTCAACCCCCGCAGGGCGCCGAGGCGCCGCCATCCAGCGGCTCGCGACCGCGCCGGCGATCCCTACGAGCGCGACCGCGAGCAGCCACCATGCCCACCGGGGAGGGGAACGCCGCTCGCGCCCCGGGCCCGGCCGGCCGCGGGCCATCACCGTTCCTCCAGCAGGCGGATGAGCCCCGGCTCGTCGAGGACGGTCACCCCGAGCTTGCGGGCGCGCTCCAGCTTGCTCCCCGGATCGCCCCCGGCGACGAGGTAGGAGGTCCGCGCGCTGACGCTGTCGGTAACGGTACCCCCCAGGGCGGCCACCCGCTCGGCGGCCTCCCGCCTGGAGAACCGTTCCAGGGCGCCGGTGAAGACGAAGGTCTTTCCGGACAGGCGGCCCTTCGACGCGGCGGAAGGCGCTTCCGGCCGCACGCCGGCGGCCTCGAGCTTCCGTAGGAATGCCCGGGTGGCCGGCTGCTGGAAGAACTCCACCACGCTCTGCGCGATCGTCGGGCCGATCCCAGGCACGTCGCTGACCTCTTCGAGCGAGGCGCGGGCCAGCCGGTCCAGGTCGCCAAAGTGCTGTGCGAGGACTTCGGCGACGTGCAGGCCGACGTGCCGGATCCCCAGGCTGTAGACGAGCCGGGCGAGGGTGGGCCGCCGGCTTCGGGCGATGGCGGCGATGACGTTGTCGGCGGATTTGTCGGCCATCCGCTCCAGGGTCAGCACCTGCGCCCTGGTCAGCCTGAAGAGATCCGCCGGGTCGCGAATCAGTTCCCGGTCGAGCAGCTGCTGGAGCAGTTTCGGACCGACCCCCTCGATGTTCAGCGCGTCCCGAGAGCCGAAGTGGATCAGGCGCTCCAGCACCTGCGCCGGGCAGATCGCCCCGCCGGTGCACCGCGCCACCGCCTCGCCGGGTTTCCGCTCGACCGGCGAGCCGCACACCGGGCACGTCGCCGGCATCGCGAATGGGCGCTCGTCTCCGGTTCGCTTCTCCGTCAGCACCCGCACGACCTCGGGAATGACCTCGCCGGCCCGCTGGACGATCACGTGGTCCCCGATCCGCACGTCCTTGCGGCGCATCTCATCCTCGTTGTGGAGGGTCGCATGCCGGACGATCACCCCGGAGACCCGCACCGGCTCCAGGTCCGCGACCGGGGTGAGCGCTCCCGTCCGCCCGACGTGGACCGTGATATCGCGCACCGCGGTTTCGGCCTGCTCCGCCGGAAACTTGTACGCGATCGCCCACCGGGGGGCCTGGCTGGTCGCCCCCAGCTCGGCCTGCTGGTCGAGGGAGTCGACCTTGACCACGATCCCGTCGGTGCCGTACGGCAGCGTCTGGCGCTGCGCCGACCACTCGCGCACGTAGGCGAGGACGTCTTCGATCGACGCCGCGCGCCGGGAGTGGGGATCCACCGGGACCCCGGCGGTCCGCGCCCACTCGAGACTCTCCCGGTGCGTCTTGAAGCGCCGGCCGCGGACCACACCGACCTGGTAGATCACCAGGTCGAGCGGCCGGCGCGCGGTGACGGCGGGGTCGAGCTGGCGCAGGGAGCCGGCGGCGGCGTTTCGCGCGTTGGCGAAGGGCGGCTCCCCGGCCGTCTCCCGCTCCCGGTTGATCGCCTCGAGCGCCCGCAGGGGCAGGAAGACTTCGCCCCGCACCTCGACGAACTCCGGGGGATCGCTGTCCTCCCGGAGGCGCAGCGGGAGGGAGCGGACGGTCCGGAGATTGGGCGTGATGTCCTCGCCCCGCACCCCGTCCCCCCGCGTCGCGCCCCGGACGAACACGCCCCGCTCGTAGACCAGCGAGATCGCCGCACCGTCCAGCTTCAGTTCGCAGACGAGGTCGACCGTGGCGGTCCCCAGGTTCGTGACCACGCGCTTGTACCAGGCCCGGAGCTCGTCCTCGTCAAAGGCGTTGGCGAGGCTGCGCATCGGCTGGGGATGCGTCACCGGACGGAAGCCTTCCGCCGGCGGCGCCCCGACCCGCTGGGTCGGCGAGTCCGGCGTGACGAGCGCCGGGTGCGCGGCCTCGAGCGCCCGCAGTTCCCCCATCAGGGCGTCGAACGCCTCGTCCGAGATCTCCGGCGCGTCGAGCACGTGGTAGCGGTGCAGATGGTAGCGGATCTTCTCGCGGAGCTCCTCGAGGCGCCGCACCACGTCCCCGGGACGGTCCGCCGCGCGGCGCGATCCCGGCGTCCGCGGGGCGGGACGTTCTGGCTCACGTCGTAGACTCAGTCGCCGGCCTTTGGTCTTCATCGCTTGACTCCGGGGGGCAGAGCGGCGGAGCACCAGATCACCACGAGCCTCCGGGACACGAGCGCGGTTCTATTCCGAGGGATTCGGCGCTGCGCCGCTCGGTCCCTCGGCGCGCATCCGGGGCTGGGAGCGGAAATGCCGGTCGAGTTCCGAGGCGTACGTCCGCCCGAGCGCGGCGGCGGAGCGGTCGAGCCAGTCCGCGAACCGGGTCCGGCCGAGCGGAGGGCTCGACGATACCAGCAGCTCGGCCATGAGGCCGGCCATCTCGTCGCGGGTCAGCACCACATCCCCGACAACGAGGCCCGCGGCGCCGAGTATTCCCCCGACCAGCCTTGGAGGCCAGTGAACGATCCTGGCCCGGCTGCCGATCTTGGCCGCGATCAGCCGGACAAACGCATCAAACGTGTAGATCTCGGGGCTCACCAGGTCCACGACGGAATTGTCCCGGCGCTCACCGGCCTGGAGAGCGATCTCGGCGAGGTCGTCGACAAAGACGGCCTGCAGGCGGTACCCCCCTGCCCCCATCAGCGGAAACAGCGGCAACCGCCTGAGGAACCAGGCGATGTTGTTTACGAGGATGTCCCCGGGGCCAAACACCAGGGCGGGACGCAGGATGGCGTACGACAGGGTGGAGCCCGTGATCGCCTGCTCCAGCACGCCCTTGCCGCGGTAATACGGCAGGGGAGAGTCCGCGGCGGCATTGGTCACGCTGAGGTGCACGATCCGGGGGACCCCGGCCCGCTCGCAGGCCCGGATCAATGTCCGGGTGTTCGCCACCGCCGTCTCGAACGTCACCCGGCCGCGCGGAAAGCGCACCCAGTAGGTGTTGTACAGCACCGCGGCGCCCTCGAGGCTGCGGGCCAGCGCGTCGGGATGGTCGAAGTCGAATGCGGCGACGCTCAGGCGGTCGCCGAACGGATTGGGACGGGCGGGGTTCCCCGTGAGCGTCCGCACCCGCTTCCCCGCCTGAAGGAGCCGGCGGGCGATGAACCGGCCGGTATAGCCGAACGCCCCTGTCACGACGTGCAGGGGGGTGGCGGTCACCAGGATCCAGCGGAGGAGGCCGGCGGCGCGGGCGCCGACGCGCCGTCCGCTCGCAGGGGAGCCGCCTGTCGGGCTATCGGAGTGGCGGCGGGCTGCCCCCGGCCATGGCCGGGACAATCGAGACCTCCGCCCCCTCGGCCAGCGGCGTCTGGAGGCCGGAGAGGAAGCGGATATCCTTCTCGTTCACGAAGATGTTGACGAACTGGAGGAGCTCCCCCCGGTCGTCCATGATCTTTGCCCGAAAGCCCGGGAACCGGCGGTCCAGGTCTTCGAGCGCCTGCGCCAGGTTGCCGCCGCTGACCACGATCACCCGCTCGCCGTTCGTGATCCGCCGCAGGGGCGTGGGAATCCGGACGTGCACCGCCATCGATCGTTCCCCCCAGTGTGCTTCAATCGCCCGCGAGGGCCAGCACCCGCTCTTCGAACGATGCCAGGGTCGGCCTGATCGTAATCACACGCTCGACGATCTGCTCGACCGCTTCGAGCGCCTTCAGGCCGATGCCGGTGATGTAGGCGACGGTGACCTCGTCGGGCCCGATCACGCCGGCCCCCGCCAGCTTGCGGAGCACGCCGACGGTCACGCCGCCGGCAGGCTCGGTGAACAGCCCCTCGGTCTCGGCGAGGAGGCGGATCGCCTCCACGGTCTCGTCGTCGGTCACCGACTCGACGGCGCCGCCCGTGCGGCGCGCAAGATCGAGAACGTAGTGGCCGTCGGCCGGCGCCCCGATGGCGAGCGATTTCGCGATCGTGCGCGGCCGCACCGGCACCACCTTGTCGGTGTTGTCCTTGTAGGCCGCGGCCACGGGGCCGCACCCGTCCGCCTGGGCCGCGGTCATCCGCACCTGGTGGCGGGGGATCAGGCCCACCCGCTGGAACTCCTCAAACCCCCGGTGGATCTTCACGAACATGTTGCCGGAGCCGACGGGGACAATGACGCGATCGGGCGCCCGCCAGCCGAGCTGCTCGGCCACCTCGAACGCCAGGGTCTTGGCGCCCTCGGAATAGTACGGCCGGAGGTTGACGTTCGCGATCGCCCAGCGGTGCTCGTCACCGATCTCCAGGCACAGCCGGTTCACGTCGTCGTAGGTCCCCTCCACCTCCACCACGGTCGGCCGGTAGACCGAGGTCGTCACGACCTTCGCCCGCTCGAGTCCCTTGGGGATGAACACGACCGCGCGCAGCCCGGCCTTTGCCGCGTGCGCGGCGACCGCGTTGGCGAGGTTGCCCGTCGACGCGCAGGAGAGCACCGAGAAGCCGAACTGCTTCACCGCCGCCACCGCCACCGCGACGACGCGGTCCTTGAACGACCAGGTGGGATTGCGGGTATCGTTCTTGAGATACAGGTTGCGGAGCCCCAGCGCTTCGCCGAGCCGGTGCGCCCGCACCAGCGGCGTGCACCCCGGCACCAGGTCCCACTCCGGAACCCGGGAGACGGGCAGCAGATCCTGATACCGCCAGATGGAAGCCGGACCGGCCGCGATCCGGTCCCGGAGCGCCGCGGCGTCGAGTCCGCCGAGATCGTACTCGACCTCGAGCGGCCCGAAGCACTGCTCGCACACAAAGATCGGCTCCGCCGCAAACCGCCGGCCGCACTCGCGGCACACCAGCCCGCGCACCGCCATCTCGTCCCTCCCCTTCCACCCGACTCCGCGCCCGAGGGCCGGCACGCCGGGGACCGGAGTCATCGCCGACTCCAACAAAAATCCCCCTCCAACTCCGCGAGGGGGTCATCCCTCTTATCTACCGGAATTGGATCTTCCGCGAGAGTTAGCACCACGCCAGGCGGGAACCTGGTAGGCTGCCGGGTTTCATCGGGCCCGTCCCTCAACCACTCTGGATAAGAGTTGCTATTCAGTTTGAAGTTAACTTAGCATAGACCCCCGCCTGTGTCAAGAAATTTGGACCGCCTCGCCCGCCGGTAGGAGCGATGCCTCTGTCGCCCTGGGATCACGACAGCCCCGCGTCCACCACCATCGCCGACGGGCATCCGCCGATGCACCCCATGAGCGTGTCGGAGACCGTTCGAAGTTGCCGCAGGAGCAGCGCGGCGTGCGGTTGACGGCCGTGATCCTGGCTCATCCAGTCGACGAGGATTTCCATGGCATTGAAGAGGTGGTTGATCGCCTGGCGGATCTCTCCTTCGACCTGCTCGTGGACCGGCACATGGACCCGGGCAGAGTCTCGAATCCGCTCCAGCAGGGCCTCCAGCGCCGCCAGCAGGGAATCCAAATCGGTGCGGGGACCGTTCGCAGAGCTTTCCTGCACTCCCATACGCCCCATCCCCTTCACGCACCCCAGAATTTCCCCCAGACCGCCTCCCGGTCACGGATGTGCGTGTGCGCGCCGGCCCGGAGGACGCCCACGCGCCCCGGGCGGGCACGAGGCTCTGTTCTGCGCCCGACGCGACGGCTCCTGGAATGCGGCGATGCTATACTAGGCGCGGATGCATCCGGTGCTCGTCAGGCTCGGCCCGCTCGCGCTCGGCGCCTTCAAGATCGGCCCGCTCCTCCTCCGCTGGTACGGCGCCATGATGGCGCTCGCCATCCTCCTCGCGGTCCCGCTCAGCGCCCGCATGGGGGAGCAGTTTGGGATCCCGCGGACGCTCGTGGTCGACTCGCTCGCCGTTCCGTTGATGGCCACGCTGCTTGCCGGCGCCCGCGCGGGGTACGTCGTGTCCCACTTCCAAGAATTCGCGGGCGACCCGCTGGCGGCCGTCCGGCCCCCCTTCGCCGGGCTGGCGTCCCACGGGGCGATCGCCGTCGGCCTCGCCTTCCTGGCGGTGTGGAGCCGCCGCCACCGGGTGCCGCTGTGGCGGGTCACCGACGCGATCACCCCAGCGATCCTCGTCGCCATCATCCTGGTGCGGTGGGGGAATTTCATGAACGGCGAACTCTACGGCGACCCGACCGGTCTGCCGTGGGGAGTCGTCTTCCCCGGCGTTCCCGGGGGCCCCCGCCACCCGCTGCAGCTCTACGAGATGGCCGGGACGGCCATCATCCTGGCGTGGGCGCTTGCGGCGGCCGGCCGACGTCCCTTCGACGGGTTCCTGTTCTGGTCCGCGATGGCCGCGTCATCGACGCTGCGCTTCTTGCTCGACCTGCTGCGCGGCGAGGACCGGACGGTCCTGTTCCTCACCTGGGGGCAGATGGCGGCGCTCGTCCTGATCGTCGGCGGAGCGTGGTTCGTCTGGAGTCGGCGGGGAATCTCCCCCTAACCGTGCTGCCACTCGATGCCGAACCCGCCCCGGGGGAGCGTCCAGTCGATGTTGCGGTAGGGGCAGCCGAGCAGGCAGGACGTGCACTCGACGCAGTTGTCGTGGGAGACGACGGTCTTCTCACCGTCCCAGGTGTAGACGCTGGCCGGGCAGAACGTCGTGCAGGGCCGCTTCCACTTCGCCCCGCAGGTCTCCAGGCAGACGTGCTGGTCCTTGATCGCGATGTGCGACCGCTTGTCGTGCTTCCAGCGCAGCAGGTAGAGTTTCTCTTCGATCTTCATCGCACGGCCTCGACAGGCACGGCCGCACCCCCGGTCTCGATCTGGGAACCTCTCACGCGCCGGTTCGCCGCCGGCGGCGGCGCGTCCTGGGTCAATCCTTAGAATGTGGATCTTGAGGTAGAACTGCCGTCGCTGCTGAGGGTGATGTACACGATATCGCTCCACGCCATCGGAGCGACCGCGCCATAGGTCCCGAACACGATGTACCCGGGCGAGAACGTGTACAGGAGAGGCGTCGCCCAATGCGACCCGCCGGGCATGGCCAGCCCGGCGCTCGTCACGTTCGAGGTAAACGCGTTCCACTGTTGGTAGTAGGCCCATTCCATCGTTTTGAGCTCCTGAAGGATATTCTCCGCTTCCAACCTGTACGCGTTCCTGCGCGGGATGATGTAGCGCGGCAGCGCCAGCGCGACGAGCACAGCGATGATCGAGAGCACGACCACCAGTTCCATGAGCGTGAGCCCGCGCTCCGCGCGCTGTGGATCGCGGCGCCGCTCGACTGCGCGGGCGCCCCCGGCAGGCCCCGGCTCGACCGACTCTCCCGTCCTTCGATCGGACTGCCCGGAATCGATCCCCATCTTCCCGGGGTATGCCCAAAATCCGCGGAGTCAAGCCAGCGTCCGGTCGTCACCGCATCGCCCGCCAGCCTTCGTAGGCATCCCGAATCAGGCGCCACCACGGCCGCCGGGCGAGCAGCCGGCGGAGGATCCGGCGCTGCTTCTCGCGCTTGCCGGCGCCGTCCACGGTCAGCATCTCGTGGACGGCCTCGCTCACGAGTTCCGGATAGAGGCGCAGCAGGTCCGGCCGCCGCTCGACCAGGTCGGGGAGCCGCCGGTATTTCCGGAGGTCCTGCAGGACGAACGACGCCTCCAGGAGCTCCCGGTACTGGGCGAGCGAGCGGGCCGACCAATCCCCGGCGCGCTTGGCCTGGATCGCGGTCTCCCCGGCCATCCGGCCGGCGGCCATGGCCATGTTGCTGCCCTCGCGGTGGAGGTTGTTGACCATCATCGCGGCGTCGCCGGCGACCAGCACCCCGTCGTCGAAGAGGCGGGGCATCGCCCGGAGGCCGCCCTCGGGGATCGCGTGGGCCAGGTACTCCCGCACGACGCCTCCCCGCAGCAGGGGGGCGACCATCGGGTGGGCCTTGAACCCTTCCAGCAGGTCCCACGGCGTGATCCGGGTCTCCATGAACTGCGAGATGAGCGCCCCGATGCCGACGGACAGCGACTCGCGGTTGGTGTAGATGAACCCGTACCCGGCCATGCCGCGCGTCACCGCGCCGTAGACTTCGATCGTCGCGCCCATCCCGGGATCGAGGGTGAACCGCTCTTCGATCGCCGCCCCCGGCAGCGCGATGATCTCCTTGACGACCAGCGCCATCTCGTTGGGCTCCAGCGGCCGGCCCAGCCCGGCCTTCTGCACGAGGAACGAGTTCGCGCCGTCGGCGATCACCACCAGATGGGCGCGGAGCTCGCCCTCCTCGCGGCCGGTGCGGACTCCCACGACCCGGCCGTGCTCGCGGATCACATCGTCCACCGTGGTCCCGGGAATGAGCAGGGCCCCGGCGGCCTCCGCCTGGGCGGCGAACCAGCCATCGAACGGCACGCGCAGCACGGTGAAGGCGTTGGGGGGCTCGATCGAGTGGGGCAGGTGCTTGTGGCCGGCGGTGACCACGCTGTCCGCGGTGGTCAGCCACAACCGCTCGTCGGTCACCACGCGCTCCATCGGCGCGGTCTTCCAGAACTCCGGAACGACGTCGGCCAGCATGCGGCCGTACATCACGCCGCCCATCACGTTCTTCACGCCCGGCCGCTCGCCGCGCTCGAACAGCACGACATTGAGGCCGCCGCGCGCCATGGTCAGCGCCGCCGCCGCGCCGGCGGGGCCGGCGCCGACGACGATCGCGTCGAACTCTTCGGAAGCCACGAGCCGGGTTTCTACCTGACCGCGGCGGCCGCCTGCTGCGCGGCCTGCTGCACCGCCGCGGTGAATCCCGCCGGGAACAGTCCGAGCCAGAGCACTGCCGCGGTGGCGAGCACGAGCGCGGCCCCGACGAGCCTGTTCCGCAGCACCGCGACGGCCTGGGGGGCGCCGCCGCTCAGGGCGGCGTAGGCCACCCGGAGATAGTAGTAGACCGAGACCACGCTCGTGAGGACGCCCACGAGCGCCGGGACCGGCTGATGGGCGCCGAGGGCCGCGCGAAACAGATACAGCTTCGCGATGAACCCCGCCGTGAGCGGCAGGCCGGCGAGCGACACCAGGAACAGCACCAGGGCGGCCGCGGCCCAGGGCGCGCGGCCGGACAGGCCCGCGAGATCCTCGACCCGGTCCGCCTCCATCCCCCGGCGCGCCAGCAGCAGCAGGACGCCGAACGCGCCGAGGTTCATCCCGACGTAGACCAGGAGGTAGAAGAGCACGCTCCAGGTCCCGGCGGGCCCACCCGCGGCGACCCCGATCATGAGATAGCCGGCGTGGGCGATGCCGGAGTAGGCGAGGAGCCGCTTCAGGTTTGTCTGGAACAGCGCGGCGAGGTTGCCCAGGATCATCGTGACCACGGCGATCGCCGCCAGCATCGGCCCCCAGACGCCGGCGAGGTGGGCCAGCGCGAGGGGAAAGACCCGGAGCAGCCCGGCGAACGCCCCCACCTTGGCCACGACCGACATGAACGCCGTGACCGGGAGCGGCGCGCCCTCGTAGACGTCCGGCGCCCAGGCATGGAAGGGGACGAGCGCTCCCTCGAACGCCAGCCCGATCGTGAGGAGCGCGATCCCGGCGCCGAGGAGCCTGGAGGACCGCGCCGCCCCGATCTCGCGGAGATCGATCGACCCGGTGGCCCCGAAGATCAGCGCGATCCCGTAGGCAAAGAAGGCGGTGGCGAACGCGCCGAGGAGCAGGTACTTCAGGCCGGCCTCCTGCGACCGCCGGCTCCTCCGCGCGATGGCCGCCAGGACATACAGGGAGAAGCTCAGGATCTCGAGACCGAGAAAGAGCGTGATGAGCGAGCCGCTCGCCGCCATCACCATCGCCCCGACGGTCGCCAGCAGGAGCAGCGCGTGGTACTCGCCCGCCGGGAGCCGCACCCGGGGGAGGTACGCGGAGGAGAGCAGGATGCTGAGGCCTGCCGCGGCCAGCGCCGCGAGATCGGCGATCACCGTGAACTGATCGCGGATATACATGCCGCCGAACGCCGGGCCCCACTGCCGGCCCCCGAGATCCCAGACCAGCGCCAGGCCGACCGCGGCCAGCGACCCCCACACGGCCGCCATCCGGGGCGCCTGTGGCTCGAGGACCCCTCCGGCCGCCCACGCTTCTTGTAAAAGGACGACGACCGCCGCGATGGTCAGCACGAGCTCCGGTCCGACGAGGACCAGGTCCGCGGCGCTCACGGGGAGGTCCCCCCGCCGGCCGCCGCCCCTCCGCGGGCCGACCCCGCCTCCCCTCCTGCCGGATGCGCGCGGTACAATGCCGGCGCCCGGCGGTCTTGCCGTGCCGCCGGATGCGCGCCTTGCGATGCCGCCGCATCACGGCCGTGCCGTGCCGGCGCCGGCGCGGCCGAGGCCGCGGCGTTCGCCAAGAGCGCCCGCACGGTCGCCTCGCTCCGCGCGAGCAGCGGGCGCGGGTACAGGCCCACCCAGAAGATCACCGCGATCAGCGGCACGAGGATCGCGAGTTCCTCTCTGCGGAGGTCCGCCATCGAGGCGAGGCCGTCGCGAACGGGACCGTGGAAGATGCGGCCGATGAACGCGAGGAGGTAGGCCGCCGCCGCGACCACGCCGAACGCCGCCAGGACCGCGGCGGCCGGACGGGCCTGGAAGGTCCCCAGCAGGATCAGGAACTCGCCGATGAAGCCGTTCGTGCCCGGGAGGGCCAGGGAGGACAGGGCGACGATCATCGCCGCCGCCGCGAGCGTCGGCGCGCGCGCCGCGGCGCCGCCGTAGCCGTCGGTGTCCGCGCGGCCGGTCCGGGCGATCAGCATCCCCGCGATGAGGAACAGCGCCCCGGTGCTGATGCCGTGATTGATCATCTGGATGAGACTGCCCTGCAGCGCGGGCACATTGAGCGCGAAGATGCCCAGCAGGATGAACCCCATATGGCTCATGCTCCCGTAGGCCAGCAGCCGGCGCATGTCGCCCTGGGCCCACGCGATCGCGCCGCCGTACAGGATGCCGATGACCGCCAGAATGGACAGGAGCGGTCCGAACGCCCGCATCGCCTCGGGGAAGAGCGGGAGGCAGAACCGCAGCAGCCCGTACGCGCCGGCCTTGGCCATGACGGAGGCCAGCAGCACGGTGACGACCGGGGGCGCCTCCGCGTACGCGTCGGGGAGCCACGTGTGCAGCGGCCAGACCGGCATCTTGATCGCGAAGGCCGCGGCGAACGCCAGGAACAGCACGGTCTCATACGGCCCGCCGAGCCCCAGCGGGCGGGCCAGCAGCGCCGGCAGATCGAAGGTGAACCGCCCCGCGATCCGCTCGCCGGCAAACGCGACCGCCACCAGGGCCACGAGCATCAGCGCGCTCCCGGCCATCGTGTACAGGAGGAACTTCATCGCCGCGGGCGCCCGCCCCGGGCCCCCCCACAGCCCGATCAGAAAGTACATCGGGATGAGCATCCCTTCCCAGAACACGTAGAACAGGACGAGGTCCTGGGCCAGGAACGTCCCGAGCATGCCGGCCTCGAGCAGCAAGGCCGTGATCACGAACCCCTGCGCGCGCCCTTTCACCTGCTGGGCCGCGGCCCCGAGCGCCAGCGGGAAGAGCAGGGCGGTGAGCGCCACCAGGCTGACCGAGAGGCCGTCGACGCCGAGGTGGTAGACGAGGCCGACGCCCGGGACCCAGGGAGCGTGCTCCTCGAACTGGAGCGACGCCGCGCCCGGCGCGAACCTCCCCCAGACCAGGGCCGCGATCGCAAACACCAGGCCGGACGTCACGAGCCCGACCATCCGCAGCGCGCGCTCCCGATCCCGGCCCACCGCGGCCGCGGCCGCGGCGCCGAGCAGGGGGAGCGCGATCAACCAGGTGAGCGGCCCCACTAGCGCGACACCCAATAGACGAGGATCAGCAGCACGCCGATCAGGACGAAGGCGGCGTAGTGGCGGAGGTAACCGGTCTCGAGGCCGCGCAGCGCCTGGCCGCTGCGTCCGACCGCGCGGGCCAGCCCCATGACGGCGGCGTCGATCACGGTCAGGTCCGCGACCGCCGCGGCGCGCGCCAGGGCGCGAACCGGACCGATGACCGCGACCGCGTACGCATCCTCAATATAGAACCGGCGGCTCAGAAGCCTCGCCAGCGCCGGGACGCCGCCGCGCAGGCTCCGGCGAACGTACACGAGCCAGCCCACCACGATGCCGGCCACCGCGACCAGCACGCTCGCGGCGACCAGCGTCCCCTCCCCCGCTCCCCCGGCCCGCGCGGGAGCCGCGGCGCCCCCCCGCAGAACCGTCAGAAGGAACCGCTCCAGGATCCCGGGATGGGTGAACGACCATCCCAACCCGCCGCCGGCGACCGTGAGCCCGGCGAGGATCCACATCGGCGCGGCCATCGAGGGGGGCGGATCGTGCGCGGCGCCCTCCGCGCCGCGGAGATCCGCTCCCAGGAACGTGAGCGCGAATGCCCGGAGGATGTACACGGCGGTCAGCCCGGCGGCCGCCACCCCGACGGCCCACCACCAGGCCTGCGCCCGGAACGCCTCGGAGAGGATGAGGTCCTTGCTGAAAAATCCGCTGAGCGGCGGGATCCCGGCCAGCGCAAGCGCCCCGATGGCAAATGCGGCCGTGGTACGCGGGAGCCGGCGCGCCAGCCCGCCCATCCGCCGCATATCGGTCTCCCCGCCGAGCGCGTGCATCACGGCGCCTGCGGCGAGGAAGAGGAGCGCCTTGAAAAACGCGTGCGACGTCAGATGGAAGATGCCGGCGGAGAACGCCCCCACCCCGACCGCGAGGAACATGTACCCGAGCTGGCTGATCGTCGAGTAGGCGAGCACCCGCTTGAGGTCGGGTTCGACGAGGGCGGCGGCGGCCGCGAAGATCGCCGTGACCGCCCCCACGGCCGCGATGAGATCCATGGCGGCCGGCGCGCGGAGAAACACGGCGTGCAGCCGGACGATCATGTAGACCCCGGCCGTCACCATCGTCGCCGCGTGGATCAGGGCGCTCACCGGCGTGGGCCCTTCCATCGCGTCGGGCAGCCAGACGTGCAGGGGGAGCTGCGCAGATTTTCCGGCGGCGCCCGCAAACAAGAGGAGCGCGAGCGCGGTCGCGGCGCCGCCGCCGAGCGCGAGCCGCGCGCCGGCATCCCTGGTCATCACCCCAAAGTCCGTCGTCCCGAACACGCCAAACGCCACAAAGATGCCGAGGAGCATTCCGACGTCCCCCAGCCGCGTGACAAGAAACGCCTTGACCCCG
>VBAK01000149.1 GCA_005882275.1 Candidatus Segetimicrobium genomatis | reverse complement strand
GCAGGTCCTGCTCGCCGGTGCAGCGGTTGATCAGCGCGAACCGCAGCGAGTCCGCCCCGTAGCGGTCCACGAGGACGAGCGGGTCCATCCCCGTCCCCATCGTCTTGCTCATCCTCTTCCCTTCAATATTGAGCACAGTGGGGTTAATATAGACATCCCGGAACGGCACCTCGCCGCGAAACTCCAGTCCGAACATGATCATCCGCGCCACCCAGAGGAAAATGATGTCCCGGGCGGTCACCAGCGTGCTGGTCGGGTAGAAGTACCGGAGATCGTCGGTCTCCTCCGGCCAGCCCAGCGTGGCCAGGGGCCACAGCGCCGAACTGAACCAGGTGTCCAGGACATCCGGGTCCTGCGTCAGGGCCGACCCCCCGCAGCGGGGGCATGTCCCCGGCGGGGTCTTGCTCGCCACCACCTCCCCGCAGTCGCAGTACCAGACCGGGATGCGGTGCCCCCACCAGAGCTGCCGGCTGATGTTCCAGTCGCGGATCTGCTCCATCCAGTCCATGTACACCTTGGTCCAGCGCTGCGGGTGGAAGCGCACCCGTCCGTCGCGCACCGCCCGGATCGCCGGCGCGGCCAGCTCCTGCATCCGGCAGAACCACTGGTCGGAGATGTACGGCTCGATCACGGTCTTGCACCGCTCGCACCGGCCGACGTTGGTGGTGTAGGCCTCCTCCCGCACGACGGCGCCCTCGGCGCGGAGGTCCTCCACGATGACCTTGCGGCACTCATCCCGGTCCATGCCCCGGTACCGCTCCCCCCCGAGATCGTTGATCCGCCCCTGGGGATCCAGGCACACGAGGACCGGCAGGTGGTGGTCGGCCCCGATCTCATTGTCCAGGGGGTCGTGCCCCGGCGTGATCTTCACCGCGCCGGTCCCGAACCCGCGCTCCACCCTCCGGTCCGCGATCACGGGGACCACCCGGTCCACGATGGGCACGCGCACACGGGTGCCCACCAGCCGGCGGTAACGGTCGTCCTCGGGGTGCACGGCGACCGCCACGTCGGCCAGGATCGTCTCGGGGCGCTGCGTGGCCGCCACGATCCCTTCGCCCCCATCCTCCCCCCGGTAGCGGACGGAGTACAGGGTCCGCGGCATCTCGACGTACTCCACTTCGAGATCCGAGAGGGACGTCTGGTCCTTCACGCACCAGTTGATCATCCGCTTGCCTTTGTAGATCAGTCCCTTGCGGTAGAGCCGCACGAAGCACTCGAGCACGGCGGCGGCGTAGGCCGGATCCATCGTAAAGGCCGTGCGGTCCCAATCGCACGAGCAGCCCAGCCGGCGCAGCTGGTTCAGGATCGTCCCGCCGATCTGCTCCTTCCACTTCCACGTCTCTTCGAGGAACCGCTCCCGGCCCAGGTCGAGCCGGGTCAGGCCCTCCCGGGCCAGCCGGCGGTCCATCACCACATGCACCGCGATGCTGGCGTGGTCGAGCCCCGGCTGCCAGAGCGCGTTCAGCCCGCGCATCCGGCTCCAGCGGATCAGGCAGTCTTGGAGGCCGTTGTTGAGGGCGTGGCCCATGTGCAGCTCGCCGGTGACGTTGGGGAGCGGCATCATGATCACGTACGGCCGCCGTGCCGGATCCGGGACCGCGTGGAACTCCCCCCCGGCCAGCCACTCGGCGTACCGGCGCTCCTCCACCAGCTTCGGCTCGTAGGCGCTCGGGATCTCCGTCACGGCCGCGCCCTCCTCTCTCCTGCCGCCCCAAAATGCGACGCCGCCCCGCCCCAAAGGGCGGAGCGGCGCTCCGCGGTACCACCTTTGTTCCGACCGGTCCGGATCAGGCCGATCGACTCGTTACGCTGTCACGGGCGCTCCCGCGGGCCTCGTCACCCGACGCCGGTTGTCGGGCCCGCCGCTCGGGGGCAACATTCGACCCGCTCATCCCGGGGAGCTCGCACCATACCCTCCCCTCGCTTCCGGACGACGGATCTACTCCTCCCCGTCCTCGCGCCGCCCCGCTGCCGCGGGGCGGAATCTGTGTCGCGTATTATACCAGCGCCGGCCCGGCGTGCGCAAGGTACGCCGCGCGTGGCCGGGCGCGCCGGCCTAAGCCTGGATCGACGGCTGCTGGCGCCGCACCTCGCCGGGGGCGCGGGTCAGGGCCGGCAGCCCCATGGCCGGTCCGAGCGCCTCCTTCAACACTTCGTCCATGTGCTCGACGAAGACGAACCGGATCTTCTTCTTGACGTTGTTGGGGATCTCGACCAGGTCCTTTTCGTTCTCCTTCGGGACGATCACCGTCTTGATCCCGGCCCGGTGGGCGGCGATGACCTTCTCCTTGAGTCCGCCGATGGGCAGCACGTTGCCCCGCAGGGTGATCTCGCCCGTCATCGCGACATCCTTGTGCACCTGGCGGCCGGTGAGGGCCGAGGCGAGCGCGGACGCCATCGTGATCCCCGCGGACGGCCCGTCCTTCGGCACCGCCCCCGCGGGCACGTGCACGTGCACGTCGTAGCGCGACGTGAAGGTGTCGTCGGCCCCCAGCGACAGCGCCCGGGCGCGGATGTAGCTCAGCGCCGCCTGGGCGGATTCCTTCATCACATCCCCGAGCTGGCCGGTCAGGATCAGCTTCCCGTCCCCGCGGACCAGGGTGGCCTCCACGGTCATGATGTCTCCGCCCTGCTCGGTGTAGACGAGCCCTGTGGCCGCCCCGACCTCGTCGATCTTGCCGGCGGTCCCGTAGTGGTACCTGGGCGGTCCGAGGAACTTGTGGACGTTTTGGATCGTCACCTTGACCGCGGTGGCCTCCTCCTCGGCGACCTCCCGGGCGACCTTGCGGCAGAGCGTCGCGATCTCCCGCTCGAGGTTCCGGACCCCCGCCTCCCGCGTATACTGCCGGATGACGTGCCGGAGGCTCTCATCGGTGAAGGTGATCTGCTCCCCCTTCAATCCGTTTTCTTTCTGCTGCTTGGGGATCAGGAACTGGGTGGCGATGTGGTACTTCTCGTCCTCGATATAGCCCGAGAACCGGATGACCTCCAGCCGGTCGCGGAGCGCCGGCGGGACGGTGTCCAGGATGTTGGCCGTGGTGATGAACATGACCTCGCGGAGATCGAGGGGCAGCTCGAGATAGTGATCGCTGAACGCGTTGTTTTGCTCGGGGTCGAGGGCCTCGAGCAGCGCCGCCGAGGGATCGCCGCGGAAGTCCATCCCCAACTTGTCGATCTCGTCCAGCATGAAGACGGGGTTCTTGCTGCCGGCCGTCCGCATCCCCTGGACGATGCGCCCGGGGAGCGCCCCGACGTAGGTGCGGCGGTGCCCGCGAATTTCCGCCTCGTCCCGGACCCCGCCCAGCGAGACCCGGACGAACTTCCGCCCCAGCGCCCGGGCAATGGATTTCCCGAGGCTGGTCTTCCCGGTGCCGGGCGGCCCGACGAAGCACAGGATCGGCGCCTTCGACTCCGGCGCCAGCTTGCGCACCGCCAGGTACTCGACGACCCGGTCCTTGGCCTTCTCCAGCCCGTAGTGGTCCTCGTCGAGGATCTTGCGCGCGGCCTTGATGTCGAGCCGGTCCTCGGTCCGGACGCTCCACGGCAGCGCGAGGATCCAGTCGAGGTAGGTGCGCACCACGACGGCCTCCGCCACCATCGGCGGCATCTTCTCCAGCCGGCCGACCTCTTCGAGCGCCTTCTCCTTGACCTTCTCGGGGAGGTTGGCCTCCTCGATCTTCTTCCGGTATTCCTCGACTTCCGCGGTCCGCTCGTCCTTCTCGCCGAGCTCCTGCTGGATCGCCTTCATCTGCTCCTTCAGGAAGTACTCCCGCTGGCTCTTCTCCATCTGCTTGCGGACCCGGTTCTGGATCTTCCGCTCCAGTTCCAGGATGTTGATCTCTTTGGTGAGGACGCCGCTCAGTTTCTCCAGCCGGTCCTTGGGCGCCGCCTCGAGGATCGCCTGACGCTCCTCGACCCGGAGCTGCAGGTGCTGCGCGACCAGATCGGCGAGCCGCCCGGGCTCCTCGGCGGACATCACCAGCATGAACGCCTCGGGCGCGATCGAACGCGACAGCCGGGCGTATCGCTCGAACTGGGACGTCACCCCGCGCATCAGGGCCTCGATCTCGAGCGGCTTGTCCTTCGGATCGATGCGGGCGTGGACCCGCACCTGGAAGAACGGGGCCGTCTGCGTGAACTCCGAGACGACGCCGCGGGTGAGCCCCTCCACGACCACCTGAACGGTCCCGTCGGCCTGCTTGCCGACCTGCAGGATCTTGCAGACCGTGCCCAACCAGTAGAGGTCGTCCGGCCCGGGATCTTCCAGATCGTCCTGCTTTTGGGCGACGAGCAGGATCATGCGCTCGCCGGCGAGCGCGGCTTCCAGCGCGGCCAGGGACTTGGGCCTGCCGACCCCCAGGGGCACCACCATGTAGGGCAGCACCACCGTCCCCTTGAGCGGCAGAACGGGCAGCATCTCGGGGATCTTCGTCTGCAGGTCTTGCTCCGGCTTCGGCTTCGGGTCCAATTTTTGCTCCGGCTTCTGGTCGGTCATCTGTGGCCCTCCTGGGAGGGAGCGTAGGCCGCCGCGCGGCACACCTGCCTTCCCATGTTATCTACCCAATAATACGGTAGACAGGCCTAAAATGATTCCTGGCGGGGTGGAAGGCCGATCGGCGTTCGATCGGCCGTACGCGGGGGTCCGGCGCCTCCCGCGCGATCAGGCGGGCTTTTCCTTCGGCATCTTCTTGAGATCGCCGGCCGTCAGGAGCAGCGGCTCGACCCGGTTGGCCACGGTTTCTTCGGCGATGATGCACCGCTTCACGTCGCCGCGGGACGGGATCTCGTACATGATATTCAGCATGATCTCCTCGAGGACGGTCCGCAGTCCCCGCGCGCCGGTGTGGCGGGTCATCGCCTCCCGGGCGATCGCCCGCCGCGCCCCGTCGGTGACGGTCAGCTCCACCCCGTCCATCTCGAGGATCTTCTGGTACTGCCGGACCAGAGCGTTGCGCGGCTCCACGAGGATCGTGACCAGGTCCGCTTCGGTCAGCGGCTCGATCGGGACCACGATCGGCAGGCGTCCGATGAACTCGGGGATCAGCCCGTACCGCAGCAGATCCATGGGCATCACCCGCCCCAGCAGCTCCCCCACGCGGTGCTCGCGCTTCGGCTCGATCTTGGCGCCAAACCCGATGTTGGCGACCCGAATGCGCGACTCGATGATCCGGTCCAGCCCGTCGAAGGCGCCGCCGCAGATGAACAGGATGTTCGTGGTGTCGATCTGGATGAACTCCTGGTGCGGGTGCTTGCGCCCTCCCTGGGGGGGCACGTTGGCCGTCGTCCCCTCGAGGATCTTGAGCAGCGCCTGCTGCACGCCTTCGCCCGAGACGTCCCGGGTGATCGAGGGGTTTTCCGACTTCCGCGCGATCTTATCGACCTCGTCGATGTACACGATCCCCCGCTCCGCCCGCTTGACATCGTACTCGGCGGTCTGGATCAGGCGGAGGAGGATGTTCTCGACGTCTTCCCCGACATAGCCGGCCTCGGTCAGCGACGTGGCGTCCGCGATGGCGAACGGCACGTCCAGGATCCGGGCGAGGGTCTGGGCCAGGAGCGTCTTGCCGCATCCGGTCGGGCCGATGAGCAGGATGTTGCTCTTCTGCAGCTCCACATCGCTGGCGCGCTTCGGCTGCGCGCCGATCCGCTTGTAGTGATTGTAGACGGCGACGGCGAGCGCCTTTTTCGCGCGGTCCTGCCCGATCACATACTGGCAGAGCGTCTGGAAGATCTCGTGGGGTTTCGGGATGCTCCGGGACTTGGCCTGGCCGCGCGGCTCGCCGTAGAGCTCTTCCTCGATGATCTCGTTGCACAGCTCGATGCACTCGTCGCAGATATAGACCCCGGGGCCGGCGACGAGCTTTCGCACCTGCTCCTGCGTCTTCCCGCAGAACGAGCACTTGAGGCGGTCCCGTTCGTCCCCGAACTTGAACATCGGCCCGGTGTCCCTCTGGGTCTGTCGATTCTTACCGGCTGGCGGGCGCGATCAGTTGCCGCGGCTTGATCACGTCGTCGATGAGGCCGTAGTCTTTCGCCTCCAGCGAGCTCATCCAGAAATTGCGCTCGGTATCGTTCTCGATGCGCTCCAAGTGCTGCCCGGTGTGCTTGACGAGCACTTCGTTGAGGATTTGCCGGACCGCCATGAACTCCTTGGTCTGGATCCCCAGGTCGGTCACCGAGCCCTGCGCGCCCCCCCACGGCTGGTGAATCATCATCCGTGAATACGGAAGCGCAAACCGGCGCCCTTTGGTTCCCCCGGCGAGGATGATCGCCCCGGCGCTGGCCGCCAGGCCGACGCAGATCGTCGATACGGGCGCCCGCATGTACTGCATGGTGTCATAGATTGCCAGGCCCGCGGTGGCAGAGCCGCCGGGGGTGTTCACATACAATTGAATCTCCTTCTCCGGATCCTCGTACTCGAGATACAGCATCTGGGCGATGATCAGGTTGGCCATCTCGTCTTCGATCGGGCCGCCGATAAAGATGAGCCGTTCCTTGAGCAGGCGCGAGTAGATGTCGTAGGCGCGCTCCCCCCGCGCGGTTTGCTCGACGACGATGGGCATGTAGAGCTTCACGCGGTCCTCCACGAGACTCTGCTCCTCCAGGCGGGCCGGCCCGCCGCCCGCATTCCATAGGATACCCCGGTTGGCGCCGCCGGACGACCGGGGCGCCGGCGCGCGGGCGGCGCGCTGAAACGGAAACCCCGGGGAATCATCACCGCGCGGATTCTCCCGGGGTCTCGACAGGTGCGCCGGGGGCCGCCGTCGGGGCTCCACCGGCCGCCTGAGCCCCCGAGGCAGACGCGACCAGCATCGTCATTGCCTTCTGCCGGAGCAGGTGCTCCCGCAGTCCCGCCAGGCCCTCGCCCTGCGCGAGCCGGGCCTTCAACTTTCCGGGATCTTCGTGTGCCTCTTCCGCCAGGTTCTCGATCGCGGCGGAGATCTCCTCCTCGGTGAGCGTCAGGGCCTCGTGCTTTGCCACTTCGTCGAGGAGAATCCGCGTGCGGACCCGCCGCTCCGCGGCGGGCCGGAGGTCCGCGCGCAGCGCCGCTTCGTCCTTCTCCTGAGACCGCAGATAGGTCTCCAGGCTCAACCCCCCCGATCGCAGCCGCCGGACGAGATCGTCGAGCACGTGCTCCACTTCGTGCAGCACCATGCTCTCGGGCAGATCGATCCCCGCCTGCGCAAGGAGGGCGTCCATCACCCGCGTGCGCAGGTCGCGCTCCGCCGCGCCGGCCCGCTCCTTGCCCAGCCGATCCCGCACGAGATCGCGCAGCGCCGCGAGCGTCGATTGGTCGGAGACCGTGCGGGCGAAAGCATCGTCCAGCGGCGGGAGCTCCTTCCTGCGGACATCGAGCACCTGCACCTCGACCGGTCCCTCGGCCCCCCCGGGCTGCGCCGTCCGCTCATCGCCGGGCCGGGCGCCTTCCAGGGCCGCCTCGACGTCCGCCGGCAGCAGCCCGCCTCCCACCTCCACGAGGAGTTCCTTGCCGGGCTGAAGCCGCTTCAACTCCTGGGGGGCGCGTTTGACGGTCAGCAGGACAAAGTCTCCGCGGCGCGCGGCCGCATCCGCGGCGCTGACCAAATGCCCGTGCCGCGCGCGCAGATCCTCGAGCACCCGCTCGACATCTGCGTCGGTGACCGTCGGGTTCTCCGCCGCGACCCGCAGGGCCCGATACTCGGGGAGGGTCACCTGAGGGTACACGTCCACGGTCGCGGTCACATGCAGCCCCCTGCCTTCCGCGGGCTCCTTGACCTCAAACGATGGGGGCGCCACGGGGGACAGCCCCGCCTCGGCCACCGCCTTGGCGTAGCGTTCGGGCAGCAGCCGCTTCAGCGCCTCTTCCCGCAGGGTCTCGGTTCCGACGTGACGCTCGAGCACCGCGCGCGGCGCCTTCCCCCGCCGAAATCCGGGAACCTGCACCCGCTGCACCAGCGTCGCGTAGGCGCGGTCCATGGCCCGGCCGACCTCATCCTCCGCGATCTCGATCTCGAGCACCGCCCGGCTTCCCGGCTCGTTCCTGTAGGCGTTCCTCACCGGCGCCGTCGCCATGGATACTGGCCTGCCTCCCTTTCATGACCCGGGGGACTCCGGATGGGAAATAGCCTCGACGGGTTGATCCGCCGAGGCTATTCTCACCCGGGCGAAGTATAGCACACGACCGTGGAGGCGTTCAAGCGACCCGCGCATGCGGGACGCGCGGACGATTCAGCGACGCGCTGCGCGGCAGTGCGGGCGGAGGGATTTGAACCCCCACGGACCTTTCGGCCCACCAGGTCCTAAGCCTGGTGCGTCTGCCGGATTCCGCCACGCCCGCCCGGCAGTACCCAGGATAACACCCGCGCCGGTCGGCGGACAAGCGATTCTACGAATTCCTCCGCGCGCGATTTACACTCTTCGAGGCCTTTGCTAGAATGGCACCGATCGGGAGCGGGCCGTTAGCACAACTGGTAGTGCAGGGGACTCTTAATCCCAAGGTTGCAGGTTCGAGTCCTGCACGGCCCACCACGAACCCCGCCCCGGCCGGTCCGTTTACGGGGCCGCCTTGTCCAGCTCCAGATCGCGCATGACCGCGACCCACTGCAACTGGCCGGTGGGATCCACGCGCAGCGCGCCGTAGACGCCGAAGACGTTGTGGTAGCGGTTGTAGTAAAGGTTCCCGCTGGCGCCCGCGTAGGTGATCTTCGTGCCTGCCCGCAAGAGCGTGAGACAGTCCGCGTACAGGGAGCACGGCGTGCCCGGCGGGTTCGTCACCGCCATCATCGCCGCGTTGATCTTCGGACCATCCGTGGAGCCCGCCTGGCCGATCGCCAGCGCCGCGCTGATGACGGCGTCGTACGCATGGGGGGCGGTCGCCGGCGGCTGCCGGTCGGGATAGAGCCGGTGGTAATATTGCTGGAACCCCGCCCGGTCCGGCAGCGGGGCGCCGAGCACCGAGGTGAGGTGATCGTGAGCCCCCTGATACGTGATCGTCCGAAGATAGTCGTCGCTGGCGGTCGCGGGAGTCCCGATGAACGGAATGGCCAGCTGGTTCAGCTCCCGGAAGCTGTCGAAGATGGCGGCGGCGGAGACGGGATCGGTCTCGGTGAAGATGACCTGAGGGTGGGCATTGATCACCGCGAGCGCTTCGGTGCGGTACGACGTCTGCCCCGGCCGAATGGCGACGTCGGCGACGATCGCGCCGCCGAGCTTTTGAAACGCCTGGACGAGCGGACCCTTGAAGTCCTGGGTCGGTTGATCCTCGGTCATCATGATCGCCGCCTGCGCATACCCCAGCCGGCGCGCGTACAGCGCCACGGCCACGCTCGGGACCGTGACCGACGGCAGATCGCGCCAGAAGTACGGATTCGTTTCATGATCGAGCGCGGCGTCCGGTCCCTGCATCAGGTCCGGGATCTGATACTGGGTGAAAATGGGGCGCGTCGCAAGATACTCCGCCGTCGTCGTCGGACCGATGATGACGGCCGCGTGATCGAGGCCAATCAGGCTGTTGACCATCGGCCCGGCGTCTTCGACCTCACCGTCGTCATTCATCGGATCGAGCACCAGCCCGCGGCCCAGAATGCCGCCGCCCTCGTTGACGGCCAGCTCCGCCGCTCTGGACCCCTGGAGGACGGCCACGCCCAGATCGGCGGGTCCTTCCTTGTGAAGGGACCCGATCACCCCGAAGTGGACCGGCGGGACCGGCACGGCCGAGGCGCCCGGCGCAAACGCCAGCAGCCCCAGGACCACGCCGAGCGATGTCATCCCTCTCGCGATTCCCGCCACAGACCGCCCTGCCATCCCCGGGCCTCCCTGCCTGCCGCGTGTGCGCCCGGCGTCTCTCAACTGTCTCGCGCCCACCGGGCCGGGCGCGGCGCGGCCTTCGCCAGCTCGCATTCGCTCATGACCGCGACCTGGTGCTCCCGGCCTGAGGGCGTGCGCCTTCAGCCGTTGACGAATTGCGATGAAGCCCGCCCACCGTTCTGGTCGGGCTTCACGCTTGGTCACTTGGAATATGCCCCGCGGCCCGCCCGCCCAGACAAAATGGACGCCCGCCGCCCCCGTGCGCCTGCGAATGCGCGTGGGGTCTCAGGCGGTGGCGCTGTCTGTCCTACCCGACCGGGTGGATCCGGTGGTAGACGGCCCACACGGCCGCCACGTACCACCGCGTCTCCGCATACGGAGGGATGCCGCGGTACCGGTGGACGGCTCCCTCGCCCGCGTTGTACGCCGCCAGCGCCAGGCTCAAGTCTTTGAACCTGATGTAGTAGACCCTGAGCGTCATGGCGGCTCCGAGCAGGTTGCCCCACGGGTCGTTCACGTTCACGCCGGCCGACCGCGCCGTTTGGGGACGGAGCTGTCCGAGCCCGATGGCGCCCGCCCGGCTCCTGACGCTCGGGTGAAACCCACTCTCGATATACACCACCGCGGCGAGGAAGAACGGATCCAGGCCGGCCTGGAGGGCGGCGGCCACGACGTGGTCGCCCATCCAGATCGCCTGCTGCGATGTCAGCGCGGGATTCGAGGCGCGCGCCAGCGCCGCGATCGAGTTCGCGTCGGGGTGCGCAATCGGCGTGGGACGCTCTGCGTCCTCTTGTTCCCGCAGGAAGCTCAGGCGCGCCAGCCACCCGCGGATGACCCGCTCCTGACGCGGCCAGTGCGGACGGCGAAGCGCCTCGTGGAAATAGGCATCCGCCTCTTCCATCCTCCCGGCGCCGGTCGCCGCCACGCCCGCCCAGATCGCCGGCGCGGCCGACTGGGGGCGGACCTGGGCCAGCCGCGCGAACGCCGCAAGCGCGCGCAGCGGATCCCCATCACGGTATGCCGCGATGCCGTCGTCGAGGGATGCCGGCTCGAAGACGCCCTCCCGCGCAACGGCGGCGGACTGCGCCGCGCCGATGCACAGGAAGACCACGAGGATCGCGGCGGCGCCTCGGACGGTGCGGCAGTGGCTCCAGACGGCCCCTCGCATCTCGAACACCCCCCCTTCCATCCTTTATCTCTTGTGCCCAACCTTGCAGGCCGCCGAGACCAGTGCGAGCGGGTGTGCGCCCCAAACGTGCGTTCGCAAAGGGCGGAGGAACCGCCGGTCAAGACGTGGGCGATCGATCCTGCTCATTGCGCGAACGGGGAGAGCGGTGCAGGCGTGAACATCTTCGCCTCCGGCGCCGATGCGAAGCGACGTCAGCGTCGTCACATTTTCCAGAGGCGGCTCGGGCAGGCGTCCCTTCCACGCAGACACGCGCCCCGCGAGGAACAGCGGGACTCGGGCGCGGGACGCGACCTCACCACGTTCAGACGCCCGCGGCGCGCGACCAACACCGACAATTCGATACTTCCCCCGAAGGCCGACGCCCGCAGTGATCTCACGTCTGGCGCGGCACAGGGGCCGGGCAATAGAATGGGCACGCTCGCGAGCGCACGAGGACGGCCCCCACAGACGCGGGGGCCGAACGGGAAGCAGACAAAACCAGAGGAGGAGACGGATCATGACCAAGAAGATCGCACGGTTCGTGACGGTGGCATCTGCCCTCAGCCTCCTGGTGGCGCTGGCGCCGGCGTTCACGCCCGCGCAGACGATAAGGTCCGGCCACCTGAGTTACAACCCCGCGAGTATCGTCGCGGATGAGGGCCGGGGCCGTGGCGAAGGCCGCGGCGAGGGTCACGGAGACCGCGGTCACGGGCGCGTCAGCGGATAACACAAGCGGCTTGCGCGTACAGGCGGGGAGGGCCGGCTCGGCCCTCCCCGCTCCGTTTCCGCGGAGCGCCCGCCGATGAACGTGTCCGGCAGGAACGGTGAGCCGCCCCGTGGCATAGTGTAGATCGGCCGCTCCACCTTTAGGGCTCCCGCACGAGCTCACCGCTGGGAGGACAGGTCGGCGATGACACTGACGCCCGCGCAGCGCACGATCGGCGAGGGCATCGATCGGCTGGTCAGCATCGAGATCACGGGCCGCGGGGTGATCGGCGATCTCTACCGGGCCGCGCGGGCCCTCCAGGACGCGCCGTTGTGCCTCACCGCAGCCGCGCGCCTGCTGGACAGGGTCAGCAAGGGCCAGGTGGTGATCCTGGCGACCGGCCTGCCGATGTATCCGTGGTTCGCCGGGGAGCAGGACGGCCCCGTGGGGACCGCCACCCTGGCCCGCGCGCTCCTGCTCGCGGTGGGCGCCCGGCCGATCATCGTCACCGATCCGGTCAACGTCGACCTCTGCGCCGCCGCCCTGCGCGGCGCCGGCCTCTACGTCCGCCCTTTGGACGAGGCCCTGAGCCTGCCCACGACCGCCGCGGTGATTCCCTTCCCCCTGGAATGGGATGAGGCCGCCGCCCGCGCGCAGACGCTCCTCGACACGCTGCGGCCCTCGGCGCTCGTCGCCATCGAGCGGACGGGCGCCAACGAGCACCGGCAGTACCACTCATCGGGCGGGAAGCGGCTGACGGATTACTGCGGGAAGATCGATCCGTTGTTTGCCTCCGCGACCGAGCGCGAGATCCTGACGATCGGGATCGGCGACGGCGGCAACGAGATCGGCTGCGCCGCCATCCGGGACAGCGTGCTGCGGGCGGTGCCGCACGCGGCCCGCTGCGCCTGTCCGTGTGGCGGCACCACCGTCCCCCAGATCGCGACCGACCTTCTCATCGCGGCGGCGATCTCCAACTGGGGCGCGTACGGGGTCGAGGCCGGAATTGCCCTCCTGCTGGAGCGCCCCGAGATCCTGCATACCCGCGAGATCGACGCCCGGGTGCACGACCTGTGCGCCGCGGCCGGCGCCAACAACGACGGACCCGGGCTGCTGGATGTGGGAGCGGATGCGGTCGCCGGCCCGCTGCACGGTCACATCGTCGATCTGTTGGGCCGGATGGTGGCGAGCGGCATCGACTTCGGGCGATTGTACCGCGAGCCGCGGTATCCATGGTTCTGAAGACCCGAGGAGGCGCCCGCGGTCTCGCCGTGATCGCCGCGGCCCTCCTGACCGGCGGCACGGCGCCGGCAGGCGTCCGCGCGCAGGCCGGCACGACCCTGGTGGTGGCCCAGGCCGACGCCGTGTCGGCCCTCGACCCGGCGGGCCCATCGGCCGGCTCGCCCGGCCAACCGGTGTCCCCGGCGGAATCGGAGGCGGCGTTCCTGATCTACGACGGCCTGGTCCGATTTACGGGAGCGATGACGATCGTGCCCGAGCTTGCCGCATCGTGGAGCGTCGACCCGGACGGGCGCGCGTGGACGTTCACGATCCGCCGGGGGGTGACGTTCCAGGACGGGACGCCGCTCACCGCCCAGGCGGTCGTCGCCGCCCTGGATCGCGTGATCAATCCGGCGACGAACACCTCGAACCGGACGCTCTGGGATCCGATCGCGTCGGTGTCCGCCGTGAACGCCGCCACCGTGCGGGTGCTCACGAAGGAGCCCTACGGGGCCCTCCTCAACACGCTGGCTCAGGGGTCCGCCCTCATCGCGAGCCCGGCCGCCGTCGAGCGCTGGGGGGCGGAGTACAGGCTGCACCCCGTGGGCACGGGACCATACGCTGTGGACCGCTGGGACCTCGGAACGCGGCTCGACCTGGCGCAACACCGCCGGTACTGGGACGGGCGCCCCGGCTTCGAGCGGATCGTGCTTCGTGCCGTCCCGGATCCGGCCGGCCGCATCGCCCTCCTCCTGAGCGGCCAGGCGCAGGTCACCGAGGGCATTCCGCCGGAGCGCGTGGACGAGGTACGGCGGGCTCCCGGGGTCACCGTCACGGTCACGCCCGCCTTGCGCACGTTCGGCATGGGCATCAACCTGAACCGCCCCCCGCTGCAGGACATCCGGGTGCGGCAGGCCCTCAACTACGCGGTCAACAAGCAGCTCCTGGTCCAGGCCCTCTTCCGCGGAAACGCCGCGGTCCTGCGCTCGCCGATCGCCCCCCAGACGTCGGGATACACGGATGCCGGCGCCTGGCCGTACGATGCTCCGAAGGCGCGAGCGCTGCTCGACGCGGCCGGCTGGAAACCGGCTCCTCCCATCGGCGTCCGAGTCAAGGACGGGAGGTCGCTGCAGATCACCCTCCTCACCCCCCGGGGCGCCTTCCCGCACGACGTCGAGGTCGTCGAAACGCTGGCCGATTACCTTCGCAACGTCGGGTTCGAGCCGCACTTCACGTACGTGGAGCCCGCGGCGCTGCCGGACCGCCTGCTCGTCCCTCCCGACCAGATCACGTGGGACCTGGCGTTCTTCGGCTTCGGGCCGAGCAACGGCGACGGCGGCGATCACCTCGACGCGCTCTACCGGTCGAATCCGGATCGCCGGCACCGCCCCCGGGCCTGGAACTTCACCTGGTACTCCAACCCCGAGGTGGATGCGTGGCTGGCTGAAGGCGCGCGGGCGCTCGACCCGCGGGTCCGGGACGCCGCCTACGCCAAAGTGGAGCGGCAGGTATGGACGGATGCTGCGTCGCTGTGGCTCTACGCGGACAGCGTCATCGTCGCGACGCAAGGGGCGAGGGGGGTCGAGGTCCTGCCGACCGCCGTCACCATCCTCAAACACGCCCACCCGTGAACGGCCGATCGGATCTCTCGGCCCTGAAGGCGCGTGCGCTCGTTAACTGGCTTTCAGGTAGCCGTGGTCCCGCCCGTACTTGATCAGCGCCCGGCGCATCGCCCGCCGGCCTCTGAAGAGCCGGCTCATCACGGTCCCCCGTGGAATCCCCAGGATGTCGGCGATCTCCTGGTAGGAAAACCCCTCGAGGTCGGCCAGGATGAGGCAGGCTCTGAAGACATCGGGGATCTCCATCAACGCCTGCCGGACCTCCGCATCCATCAGGCCCGCCATGATCAACGACTCGGGGGTCTCGTGGACCACGAAGGCCGGGTCCTGTCCCTCGAACTCGTCCACGGTCTGGACCGTCCGTGACGAAGCCCGGAACCGATCGATATGGGCGTTGTGCAGGATCCGGAACAGCCAGGCCTTGGGATTGGTGCCCGGCTTGTACGTGTGCAGCGAGCGCCACGCCCGCAGGTAGGTCTCCTGCACGAGATCCTCGGCATCCTGAGGCCGGCCGCTGAGCCGGAGTGCGGTCCGGTACAGGGCGTCGAGGTGTTGCGTGGCCATCTCGTTGAACAGCGCCGCCTCGGCCACCCCCGGGGTGCGCGCAAGCGCCGCGGCTTCGCCCGCGACAGGCGCCGGAGGCGGGAGGGGAGCCGCAGCGGTATTGGTCTGACGGTCGCCAGGTCCCATTCGGGTCACCTACTTTCCATCAACTTGAGCAAGGTCCCCACACCTGCTTCGATGGGATCCGCGCGCCGGTGTGCCTTCATCAGGAGCACCGCCCCTTCGATCTGGCCGACGAGCGCGGTGGCCGTCCGCCGCGTGTCCAGGTCCGGACGGAACTCCCCCCGCGCGACGCCTTCACGAAGGCAGCGGTCGACGGACTCTTCCCACCGCGCAAAGAAGGCGCTCAGGCAGCGCCTGAACTCCGGGTGGATCCCTGACAACTCGGCCGCCAGGTTGCCGAAGGGGCACCCGCGCCGGTATCCGTCCGCCCGGTGCCGGCTCGCCACGTTCTTGTAGAGGAGCTCGAGGCGCCGGCGGGCGGGCAGGGCGGCGTTCTCGAGCAGCCCTCGGATGTACCCCGCCTCGAACGCGCCGGCCTGCCGCCGCAGCACTTCCAGCCCGAGGTCCTCCTTGCTCCGGAAGTGATAGTAGAAATTGCTCCGGCAGACGCCGCTGGTCTCGAGGATGTCGTCCAGCCCGGTCGACTGGAAGCCGCGGAGATGGAACAGGGCCCCCGCGGCCTCGAGGATCCGTTCCCGACTGCACCTGTCGCGCTTCATCCCAGGATGCCGGTGATGTAGGACCACTTGGTTCTATTTTAATCCGGCGGGCCACCTCGGTCAATCACGGGGCGGGCCAGGTGGGCCAAGGGACGTGGGCGCGCCCGGCCAGCAGCGCCTCTGCCGCCGCGCGCCAGGCCGAAGCCGCCACTTCCTCGCCCGGAAACTTGCCCAGGACGCGGCCGTCGGCGCCGATGAAAAACGTCTCGGGGACCCCCGTCGCGCCGAACAGATGGGCCACGCTCCCGTCCGGATCCCGCACGTTTGGATAGGTGATCCCAAACCGCGTGATGAACCCCCGGGCGGGCTCGGAGAGATCCTGGGTATCCACCCCCAGGACGACCAGTCCCTTCTCCCGGTACGCCTTCCAGATCCCTTCCAGAAGCGGCGCCTCCTCGCGGCACGGGACGCACCACGCGGCCCAGAAATTCATGACGATGGGATGCCCGCGGAGATCGCCGAGAGAAACCCGGCCCCCCTCGAACGTGGGGAAGGTGACGGGGGGGGCCGGCGGCGTCTCCCCCCGCGCAAGCGCGGTGCCGACGGCCAGCGACCGCTGGTGCTGCGCCGTCACCAAGGCGAGGAACCCGAGCAGGACCGCCACGGGGATCAGCAGCGCCGCCCAGGGCCGGGAAGGGTGCTCTCGCGCGCTCACGCAATGATCCTACCAGAAAGCGCGTTGAACGCTCCCCTTCGCCTTGACCTGGTCCGGCCACCGTGGTACGGTAGTCTCCCGTTTCGCCGAGCGGGCTGCGAGGCCGGGGCGCCACCTCAAGTCAGTTTGAGCGGCCCCGACCCAAGTGCAGACCGTCTCCAGGACGGGACGGCCGACGGCTGCGACGGCCCAGGGACGGAGCCTCTCCGTGCTGGGCGGCAGCCGTCCCGGCTTTTTGGGCGATCGCCGGCCATCTGGAAATTGGTAATTTCACGAGTAATCCAACGAAATATCGAGCAATTCGGCGACAGCCACCGAAATTGGCTCTCCGCCTCCCCACCCACCCCCTGAATACCCTTGAAAGCACGGGCCTCACAGTGAAAAATGAGAATGGTTAGCACTTAACCATCGCGAGTGCTAAACTCCACGCGTCGAGGAGGCTCGGGTATGCCGGCCAAGCTCTTGCTCTACGATGAGGATGCGCGCAAAGCCCTTGAGCGGGGCGTCGAAAAGGTCGCAAGCGCCGTCCGCGTAACGCTCGGCCCCAAGGGGCGGAACGTCGTGCTTGAGAAGAAGTGGGGATCCCCCACGATCACCAAGGACGGGGTCACCGTCGCCAAGGAGATCGAGCTCGAGGATCCCTACGAGAACATGGGCGCCCAGCTGGTCAAAGAAGTCGCGAGCAAGACCAACGACGCCGCGGGGGACGGGACGACGACCGCCACGGTGCTCGCCCACGCGGTGGTCAAGGAAGGCCTGAAGAACGTGGCGGCCGGGGCCAACCCCATGATCCTCAAGCGGGGGATCGACAAGGCGGTCCAGGCCCTCGTCGGCGAGCTCAAGAAGGTGAGCGTGCCGCTGGAGGGCAAGGAGCACATCGCCCACGTCGCCAGCATCGCGGGGAATGATCCGGAGATCGGGCGGATCATCGCCGAAGCGATGGACAAGGTCGGCAAGGACGGCGTGATCACGATCGAGGAATCGAAGGGGATCGAAACTACCGTCGAGGTCGTCGAAGGCATGCAGTTCGACCGCGGCTACATCTCCCCCTACATGATCACCGACGCCGACAAGATGGAGGCCGTGGTGGAGGACGCCTACCTCCTCCTGACGGAGAAGAAGATCAGCGCGGTCAAGGACATCGTCCCGGTGATGGAAAAGGTGATGCGCTTCGGCAGGCCGCTGGTCGTGATCGCGGAGGACGTCGAAGGCGAGGCGCTGGCCACGCTCGTCGTGAACAAGCTCCGCGGAGTCCTGCCGTGCGTCGCGGTGAAGGCGCCGGGCTACGGGGACCGGAGAAAGGCGATGCTGCAGGACATGGCCGTGCTCGCCGGCGGCAAGGTCGTGAGCGACGACATCGGCGTCAAGCTCGAGAACATCGATGTCGACATGCTCGGCCGGGCCGCGAAGGTGCGCGTGGCCAAGGAGGAGACCACGCTCATCGAGGGCCGGGGCGCCAAGAAGGACATCCAGGGCCGGATCGCCCAGATCAGGAAAGAGATCGAGACCACGACCTCCGATTACGACAAGGAGAAGCTGCAGGAGCGGCTGGCCAAGCTCTCCGGCGGCGTGGCGCAGATCAAGGTCGGCGCCGCCACCGAAACGGAGCTCAAGGAAAAGAAGCACCGGTTCGAGGACGCGCTGAGCACGAGCAAAGCGGCCGTCGAGGAGGGGATCGTCCCGGGCGGCGGGGTCGCGCTCCTCAACATCAGCAAGGTCCTCGATAAGCTCGAGGCCGATGACGCCGACGAACAGAGCGGCATCAACATCGTGCGCCGGGCGATCGAGGAGCCGGCCAAGTGGCTGGCGGCCAACGCGGGGCTGGAGGGCGCCGTCGTCGTCGAGCGGATCAAGAACGAGAAGTCCAACATCGGCTACAACGTCGCGGAAGGGCGGTACGAAGACATGCTGAAGGCGGGGGTCATCGACGCGACCAAGGTCACCCGCCTGGCGCTGCAGAACGCCGCGAGCGTCGCGAGCCTCCTGCTGACGACCGAAGCGCTCGTGGTGGAGAAGCGCGAGAAGAAGAAGGCCGCCGCCCCCGCCCCTGGTGGCGGCTACAACCCGGAGGACATGGACATGTAGCCGCGGGGCGCCGCAGCGATGGCGATGGGGGGCCTTTGCGGCCCCCCATCGCATTCCCCAGCGTTATCGATGATCCGGCTGGCTCAGGCGCTCGACATCCTGCGCCCGCACCATCCGCCCCATCTTGCCCGCCCGGCCGGGGATCAGCACGACCATCACGCCGTACCGGGCATCTATGGTTTGGACCTCGGCCGCATCCGCAAGCCCCTCGACCCGGACCAGATCGCCGGTCCGCACCGGCTGGCCCCGCCGGTCCCACACATCCTGCGCCGCCGCCACCGGCACCGCCATCGCACCCTCCTCCTCACGCCCCGGCGAACCTGCCGCCGACCCGGCGCGCGCGTCCTTCCGCCACCAGTTTTTCCAGATGCGCCAGCACCGTGCCTTCTGCCGCCCGCCTGAGCCGGGGATCCAGTCCGGCGTAGATCGCCTCGGCCAGATCCGCGGCCGACCGGGGCCCCGCCGCCAGCGCCTCGATGATCTGGCGTTCGCGCTCGCGGCGGTGCGCCAGATACTCGGCGATTCGCGCCCGCGGATCCCGGATCACCGGCCCGTGCCCCGGCGCGATGAGCGTCAACGCGAGCGCGGCCACGCGCTCCAGGGAGCGGAGATAGTCCTGCATCGACCCGCCCGGCGGCGTCACCTGGACGGTCCCTGTCCCAAGGAGGAGATCTCCCGAGAAGAGCACCGCCGGCCCAATCCAGTAGAACACCACGTGATCCTGCGCGTGCCCCGGCGTGTACAAGACCCGCACCCCGCCGCCGTCGGCCGGAAGCAGCTCTTCGTCGCGCAGGGGGTTCGTCCCCGCCCCCCACCTCCGCACCGGCGCGCCGGTTTCGTGCGCCAGCCGGTCCGCCGCACCCAGATGGTCGCTGTGGCCGTGGCTGACCAGGATCAGCGCGACCCGCCGGCCGGGCGCCCCGGCCCGATCCAGCACGGCGGCCACATGCGAGGGATCCTCCGGCCCCGGATCGATGACGACCGCTTCGCCCGAGCGGCCGATGAGATAGGTGTTCGTGCCGGCCAGCGTGTACGGCGATGGGTTGGCGGCGGTGACGACCTCGAACCCGCCGCCCGGGGCACCAGGCTCCCGGTGGGGACTCGCGGCCTCAGTGCTTATCGGTCCTCCTCGCCTTCGTGATCGAGGAGTTCCAGGCGGGCGCGCCACCGTTCGTCCAGGAGCCGCTCGGCGCGCTCCAGGGTCTCCGCGTTCACGACGAGCCGTTCTTCGCCGCCCGGATCGTCGCACGCGGCCACCCACCGCCCTGCCCGGCGATCGAACTCCACCTGCACCCCGGTCATGACGAGGCGTTCCTCGTCGACCATCGGGAAGCCCCTCCTTCTGGGGATGGGGTGGCCGAGGGGATTTGAACCCCCAACCCCCAGAGCCACAGTCTGGTGCTCTGCCCTTGAGCTACGGCCACCGCGCGCCAGCATTGTAGCATTCAGCCGCGCGGAGCGTCCAGAGCGCATCAGGGACTCAAAAAAACCCGACCCCACACCCGTCTAGGCCGAAGTTTCGATGGGTATCCGTCTTACAGACGATACTCTCAGCATCACCTCGCCGCAAACGCTGCACCCCTTGCCCCGGCGCTGTCTCCGGGCCGGCGACCTCGCGCGCCTGGAGCGCGGGGCCGGATTCGCCGCACGAGGAAACCAGGCGATGTCGAGGAGGTCCCGATGCGGCTCGACTTTGTGACCGACATCAACCGCGACTACGCCGCCTCCATGAACTACGTCGCGATCGATCGGTACCTCGTCAGTATCCTCTGGTGGCACGCGGGGTTCGTCGCCCTGATGGCGTTCGCGAACTCGGTCCTTCGCATGGCCCTGTACGCTCCCTCGCCGTTCTCCTGGCGCCTGCTCGGCGGGGGGGAAGCCGCGGTCGCGACGCTCCTCGGGATCGCCGCGGCCGCCGTTCCGGCGCTCGTCCGCGGCAAGATCGAGAATCACTACGTCTGGCGGATCGTAGCCAGCCTCGCCTTCACGACCTATTCCTACCTCTTCGTGTTTCTGAGCGGCGGGTCGATCGAGATGCACTTCCACTTCTTCATGGTGCTGGCGCTCCTCACCGTCTACAATGACTGGCGGCTCGGCTGGATCGTCCTGCTGCTCACCGCCCTCCATCACGGGATCCTCAACTATGTGGCGCCCAGTTGGGTCTACTACTACGGGCGCAACGACCTCTCCGTCGTCGCGCACGCCATCCCCGTCGCCGCCACCACGATCTTCACCTCCCTCCTCTGCAGCAACAACCGGCGCTCGGTCCTCATGCTCGAGGCGAGCCGCCGGGAGCTGGAGCGCGGCATGGCGGATCGCGGGGCGGCGGAGTTGAGAGCCGAGACGGCAAACCGGGCGAAGAGCGAATTTCTCTCGCGGATGAGCCACGAGCTGCGCACCCCGCTGAACGCCATCCTGGGCTTCGCCCAGGTGCTGGAGATGGACTCCCTCAACCCCGAGCAACGCGAGAGCGTCGGATATATCGTGAAGGGGGGACGCCACCTCCTCAGGCTGATCGACGAGGTGCTGGACATCGCGCGCATCGAGGCGGGCCGGCTGGCCATCTCCCCGGAGCCGGTGCCGGTGCGGGACATCGTGCGAGAGGCCCTCGACCTGGTGAAACCCCTCGCCGCGGAGCGGCACGTCAGGCTCCTCGACGGTGGAGCATCCGATGCCCCCGACCAGCACGTTCTGGCCGACGCGCAGCGGTTCAAGCAGGTGCTGTTGAACTTCCTCTCCAACGCGATCAAATACAACCGCGAGGGGGGCACGGTCACGCTTTCGTATTCGGCCCCCGCGCCGGGCCGGCTGCGGCTCGAGGTGATCGACACCGGCCCGGGCATCCCTCCCGACGGACTGGAACGGCTGTTTGCGCCCTTCGAGCGCCTGGGGGCCGAGCAAGCAGGGATCGAGGGCACGGGGCTCGGCCTTGCCCTTTCCAAGCGATTGGTTGAGGCGATGGGAGGCAGGCTCGGCGCGGAAAGCACCCTGGGCCGGGGCAGCACGTTTTGGATCGAACTCGCCGTTGCGGAGAGCCCGGTGAAACGGCTGACACGGGACGACCTGGCAGAGCCCGCCTCGGCCGGCGGTGACGGGTCCTCCAAAGCCGGCATCGTGCTCTACGTCGAGGACAACCTGTCCAACGTCCAGCTCATCAAACGTCTGCTGGTCCATCGCCCAAAGGTGAGACTCCTCCCGATCATGCAGGGGCGGCTCGCCCTCGACCTGGCCAGCCAGCACAATCCAGACCTGATCCTGCTGGACCTGCAGCTCCCTGATATTCCGGGGGACGAAGTGCTGCGGCGCCTGCGGGAAACGCCGGAGACCCGCCACATCCCCGTGATCGTGATCAGCGCCGACGCGACCCCCGGTCAGATTGATCGGCTGCGCGCGGCCGGCGCCTGGCAGTATTTGACCAAGCCCTTCGACGTGAAAAAATTCCTCTCCCTCCTCGACGAGGCGTTGAAGGAACAAGAGGATCCTCAGTCGATCCCCACCGCATAGGGACGGCCGGATGGGGATCCGTTAAGCCATTCGCGTCCAAAGCAGCCCGTCCGGATCGACGACGGGGCACCCGGCGCCGCTCGGTGACCCGTCCTACCCGTCCAGAGCGCCCGCGAGGGCCTCGACCAGGTGCAGCGCCCGCCGCCCCGTGCCGTGGAGGATCTGCTGCCGGCACGAGGTCCCGGCGGCCACGATCAGGGCATCCGGCGGGAGCTCCCGGATCGCCTTGAAGAGCACACGCTCTCCCATCGCCAGAGACATGTCGTAGTGCTCGGCCTCGTAGCCGAAGGACCCCGCCATCCCGCAGCAGCCGGAATCGACCTCCTGGACGGTGGCCCCGGGCAGCCACCGCAGGGCGGCGAGCGACGGCTGCGTCCCCACCATGGCCTTCTGGTGGCAGTGCCCGTGGAGCAGCACGCGCCGCTCCTGGCGGCCAAACGGCAGGCGGATGCCCCGCTCGTGGAGGTGCACCAGGAACTCCTCGATCATGAACGTCTGCCGCGCCACCCGATCGGCCGCCTCACCCGGCGCGAGATCGGGGTACTCGTCGGTGAGCGTGACGGTGCACGACGGCTCCAGGCCCACGAGCGGGACCCCCTCGCGCGCGAAGGCGTCGAGGCGCTGCGTGTTCGCCCGCGCGATGGCCTGCGCCTCCCGCAGCATCCCGTTGCTGATCATCGGCCGTCCGCAGCACCGCGCGGGGGCCAGCACCACCTCGCATCCCGCCGCTTCCAGCAGGCGCACCGCCGCCCGGCCGATCGCCGGATAGTAGTACTCGGTGAACGTGTCGACGAACAGCCCGACCCGGCCGCCGCCGGGACCGCGGTCCGATGCGCGCCCGTGGGCCGCCCCGGCGGGGACCCCCCGTTTGGGGGGGCGGCTCCGGAACCAGCGGCTGAACCGCTGCCGGCTGAAGGGCGGGAGGCGCCGGCGGGCATGAATGCCGAGGAGCCGGTGCAGCAGCCACCGGGCGGGCCCGCCGCCCATCAGCCAGTTGGAGACCGGCGCCGTCGCGCAGCCGATCGGCCCCAGGTCCGCCACGCGCCCGAACATCCGCGCCCGGAGCGGCAGCCCGTGGGCGGCGTAATACCGGGCCAGGAACTCGTGCTTGAGCTTCGCCATGTCGACGTTGCTCGGGCACTCCGCCTTGCAGGCTTTGCAGCCGATGCACAGATCCATGACCTCGTAGAGTTCGCGCCCGACCAGCGTGTCTGCGGGGAGGCGGCCGGAGATGGCCTCACGGAGCGCGTTGGCGCGCCCCCGGGTGGAATGTTCCTCCTCCATGGTCACCATATAGGACGGACACATGGTGCCGCCCCGCGGCTTCCGGCAGGCCCCCACCCCGCTGCACAACTCCACGGCGTTCACGAATCCGCCGTCGCGGCTGAAGTCCTGGATCGTCGGGATCGACGCCGCCCGATAGGCCGGGCCATACCGGAGGGACTCGGTCATCGGCGGCGCGTCGACCACCTTCCCCGGGTTCATCCGCCAGTCGGGATCGAACGCGGCCTTGACCTCGCGGAACGCCTGATACAACTGCGGGCCAAACAGCCTGGCGTTGAAGTGGCTGCGGGACAGCCCGTCTCCATGCTCGCCGCTCATCGCGCCCCCGAACTCCTGAACGAGGTCGCAGATCTCCTCGGCGATCTGCCGCATCGTATCGACATCCTTCGCGTCGTGGAGGTCGAGGATGGGGCGCGTATGCAGGAGCCCGACGCTGGCATGCCCGTAGAAGGAGGCCCGGGTGCCGTGGCGCTCGACGATGGCCCGAAACCGCCGGACGTATTCGGCCACGCGATCGGGGGACACCGCCGTGTCCTCGACGAACGCCACCGGCTTGCGGGCGGTCTTCATCCCGAGCAGCAGTCCCACCCCGGCCTCCCGGATCTGCCAGAGGTTCGCCTGTTCCGCCGGCTCGGTCAGCCGGAGGATCGTTCCCCCAAACCCGCGCCGCCGCATGCGGGCCTCCAGGGTGTCGAGCCGCGACACGAGCGCCTGGGGGGTTTCCGCCGCATACTCGACGGCGATCAGCGACTCCGGATCGCCCTCGACGAAGGTCATCTTCTTCGAGTATTCGCGCATCTGGCGGGCCATGTCCAGGACGATCTTGTCCACGACCTCCACGGCGGTGGGACCGGTCTCGAGGATCTCGGGCGTGACTTCCAGCGACCGGACAAGGTCGTCGAAGTGCAGCACCGCCACGGCGGTCGCGGGCAGGCGCGGAACGATCCGGACCGTGGCCTCGGTCACTGTGGCGAGGGTCCCTTCCGACCCCACGATCAACTTGGCCAGGTTCCAGGGGCCGCCCTCCGGAAACGCGTCCAGATTGTAGCCCCCCACCCGGCGCTGGATCTTGGGATACCGCCGCGCCACTTCATCGCGGTTGCGCTCGACGATCTCGGGGATCCGCCGGTACAGGATTCCTTCGGGACCGTCCCGGCGCGCCCGCGCGGCCACCTCCGCTGAATCCAGCGGGCCGAGCGTCACGAGTTCGCCCCCGGGGAGCAGCCCCTGGACCGAGATCACATTGTCCACGGTCTTTCCGAAGACGATCGAGCGCGAGCCGGAGGAGTTGTTCCCGATCATCCCGCCGATCGTCGCCCGGTTCCCCGTCGACGTTTCCGGGCCAAAGATCATCCCGCCGGGCGCGAGGGCCGCCGCCAGCTCGTTGCGCACGAGCCCCGGCTGGACGCGGGCCCATCCGGCCTCACGGTTGACCTCCAGCAGGCGATTCATGTACTTGGAGAAATCCAGCACCACGGCGTGCCCGACGGCCTGGCCGGCGAGGCTGGTGCCGCCCCCACGCGGCAGAACCGGCACGCGCGCCCGGCGCGTCACTTCGAGCGCCGCCTGCACGTCCGCGGCATCCCGCGGGATGACGACCCCGATGGGCTCGATCTCGTAGATGCTCGCGTCCGTGCTGTAGAGACTCCGCGACACGGCGTCGAAGCGGACTTCCCCGCGGACGGCGCGCCGCAGTTCGCCGGCGAGGTCCTGCGTGACCGAGGAGGGCGGCATCCCGACCGCGCTCACATCACCGACCGCATATCCCCGCCGAGGTACCCCGCGACGGTGACCAGGACCGCGCCCACCAGGGACAGCAGCAGAATCCCCAAGGCCGGCCGGTTCTCCATCCGCCGCCGCCCCACGAACACGCCGAGGTAGGCCGCCGTCGCGGTGTACGCGAGCCAGCTGTGAACGTTGTGGCGGAGCACCAGCCCCGTGCCCACGCCCTGGCGTTCCTGCGCGAGGAGGTCTGTCCATCCGAGCAGGATGCTCCCCGCCGCCCCGACGAGGCCGAGGCCCACGAGCCAGAGCGCCATGTCCCGGTACAACGTCCCCGGCCTGCGCCATCCGAGCAGATCGAAGAACGTACTGGCCAGCCAGAACGCGATCGGAAAATGGACCACGAGCGGGTGCATCAACATCGGGGATGCCTTCGGCGGCCCACGGTCCGCCGGCCCGTCCCGAGGGTTCGCCGGGGCGATGCGGATGCTGCAGGGTGTGGGAGGCGGCGCATCAGGGCGCCAGCAACGGGACCGCCACGCACGCCATGGCCACCAGCATCCAGAGCATCCGGTTCTCCCGGACGAGCGCGTATGCAGCCGCGGCGGCGCCCAGGGTGACGAGCACGGCGCTGAGCAGCCAGAGCCGCGCCAGCAGCGTTGCCCGAGGGTCCACGGAGCCGGCGGCGGCGGCCAGCAGCAGATCGCCGGCGCGGCTGGCCGTCATTTCGACGCCCACCCGGAGGAGAAAGCCTCCCAGCACGCCCACCCCGGTCGCCTTCAGCCAATCGTTGCCGCTCAGCAGTCCACGACTGCCGTCGGGCTCAGGCGGGGCTCGCGGCTCCGGTTCGACGCGCGGATCATCGTGGCCGGTCGCGTCCCAACCAGCGCCCGCTTCCAGGCTGCGTCAGGAGGCGCCCGTCGCTGCCAGGGTTTTGTCGATCTCAGCGAGGCGGCGGCTCAGCTCGTGCATGCGGCGCCGGTATTCCAGCTCGGCAGTGACCGCACCGTGGACGTACCCGAGCACCACGGCATCGACCTGCTGCTGTGTCTTCCGCTCGCGCTCCCAGATCATGTTCGCGAGGCTCGCGACGAATTGCCTGAGCTCCATCTCCGACCCTCCGGGTGCGCTGCCGCTCCGCGCACGAAACACGGCGGCGAGCAGCCCCCGGTGCGATGGTTCTCGCTGCGGGGACGATCTCCTCCGCTCAGGCGCCGCGGCGCTTCGAGGGTCGCCGGCCTCCGGGTGCTCCGCCGCGAGGGCGCTTCGAGGGCCTGGGACCGCCGCGCGGCCCCGGGATCCCTCCCGGCGCGGCCACAGCGCCGCCGGAGGAGGGCGCCGGGACCGGCGACCGGCTGAACTCGAAACAGTCGGACATGTCGTCCGCCTTCCGGAGCCGGTCATTCCACGCCGGCACGCCAAGCTGCGCGCAGCAGAACTTCAGCAGGCTGACGTGGGAGTGCAGCGCCTTGGAGACATACCCCGACCTCACAAAGGGGCTGAGCGCCAGGCAGCCGACGCGTGAGCCGTAGCGGAACTGTGTGCCGTTCCAGGCGGGATGCTGGCCGTTGCCCTGCCACGATTCGACGTTCGGGGGATCGACGTGGTCGAACCACCCGCCCCAGTCGTCCCAGGTGATGAAGATGGCGATCTTTGGCCACAGCCCGCCTTTGACGATGGCGTTCACCTGGTCCACCGTCCACTGCATGCCGTGCGTGACGTTCCCGACCAGCGGCTTGCCGCTATCTTGTGAGTCGGGCGGGTGCTCGCTGGCGTCGTGGGGCGCGTAGACCCAGGACACGGTGGGGAGGGTGCCGGCGCCGGCGTCCCGGACAAACTGGTCGGAGGTCGTCTGGTTCTGCTTGCCCAATCCGGCGATGAAGCTGAACGCGTAGCCCCCGTAGTTTCGCCACGTCAGGTTGGCCTTCTGCAGACCGGCGGGCAGCGACGGGAGCTGAAACACCGGCCCGCCCGTCCCGCGCCGGTACCCGGGCGGGTTCTCGATCACCGGCGAGTCCGCGGCGATCAGCATCAGGTGGTTCGGCGTGGACGGTCCGGCCACATCGGTGAAATAGTTGTCGCACAGCGTGAACTGCCTTGCGTAGGCAAAGTACGCCGGGATGTCCTGCTCGGTAAACTGCAGGCGGACGGCGGTCTGTTTTCTCGTCAACCAGGCCCCGTGCCGGTGATCCGGATCCTGCGACGGTGGGTTGGGCGAGTGCGGCAGCGCCATCCCGTTGGCCCCCGGGAAGGTGCCGAAGTAGTTGTCGAAGGCGTGGTTCTCCTTGATGATGAGCACGACGTGCTCAATCGGGCTCTTCGCAGCCATGGGCGGCTTCGCTGGAGGGTGGGACCTACCGGCGGCGCTTCCGGCGGTGCTTCTGACTGCGCCCGGCGGTGTGCGGAGCGGGAATCGGGCCTTCGGGGCCGTGGACGGCGTCGGAGTACTGGAACTGCACCGGAACGGTCCCGCTGCCGTCTGTGAGCGGCACTTCCTGCATCACCAGGCTGAGGTCGGGCTCTGCTTCGAAGACCGGAAAGTCGCCGCACTCCTCCCCCTGCGGGGACACCCACCCCAGGAACCGGTCGGCGCCGGGATCGTTCCCCGCCCTGATCGCGTCCTCGACGTCCGCATCGGTTCTCGCTTCATTCAGCTCGTGGTAGAAGGTCGCGACGACGTTTTTCCAGGGCGCGTTGAACGCCACGATCCCGTTCGTGCGCCCATCCGGCAGGACTTCGGAGAACACCCCCACCGCGTAGTAGACGGTCGTCCCATCGGGCGGGTGCACGGAGCCGTGAAACCCGCCGAGCCCCTGGAGGGACGTGCTGCTGTCGATGGTGAGGACCGTTCCGCTGGGAAGCATGAAGTCGAACACCGTCGCGCCGAGATCGAATCCGGTCAGCTGCCCCCGCGCGTATAACTGGCCGACCAGAGCCTCGACGTCGGCCTGCGAGAACGTGGCGGGCGGGGCGCCGGGCAGCACCCGCGACGGGGTGAAGGTGCTGGCGATCGATTGATTGGCAAAGTACTGCATCATCACGTTGTTGAGATGCGCATCGGACATGGCCGCCGCGAGCGCGGCGTCGATGTTCTGTCTGAGGCCCGGATTCCAGGCCTGCGCTCCGCCGACATACAGGTTGGTGAAGGCGAGACTCCGGATGGTTTTCCCCCCGTGATACTGCAGATCGTGGTCGGGGGTGGGCGGCAGACCGCCCGCAATCATCTCCGGCTGCGCCCGGCCGGCCGGGACGCCCGTCACCGGGCGTTCGGGGCGCCGTCCTGGACCGCGGCGCCGCACAACGACGTTCAGAGGTCGGGGCCCCATGGTTGTCGTCCCCCTCAACGCAGGGTCCCCACCAACTGATGCCGCTCGATCCACTCCCGCGCCCACCGCAGCATGTAGGCGTTGGCTTCCTCCTGCGTCGGGAATGTCTCAACATTGTTCGGCGAAATGAGATACTGCAGCTGCGGCGGACCCGACTCCACGACCTCCGCCTTCGGCCTCCACCCCTTCTTGACTCCGCGGCCCGAGGGGACCCACTGCGATCGGGGCTCGATGCGATAACCGTTCTGCTCGATAACAGTATCGCTCATTCGGATGTCCTCCTGTGGCCTCTCGCCGGATTAGGTGTATGCCCGATTGAACGCCCTTCAAGACTTACACCGGTCGACAGGTCCGCAGTCCGTGATCCGTGTTCCGCTGTCCGTTATGAAGTATTCCCAAATTACGCAGGGTCGTGCGCCGCAGGCTCCGGAATCCGGTACGTGAGCACGAGGGCCCAGGCCATCACGCCGACGAGACTCGCCCACCCCACCGCGTACGAGGTGCGATCGACGAGGAACCCGAAGAGCGGCGGGGTCAACATCGTCGCCGTGTACATGAGCGTCATGCTCACCCCCATCGCGGTCGCGCCCTGGCCGGGCGCCGCGGATTCGGTGATCAGCGTGCTGTAGAGTCCGTTCCACCCGAGCAGCAGGATGCCCCCGATCAACGCCGCCCCCGTGACCGTAGAGGGATGGGCGACGTGAGGCAGGACGATCAGCCCGACCGGAAATGCCGTCCCCGCGCCGACGCACCACACCAGCGCGGGCACGCGGCGCCCGCCGTAGCGGCGATCGGAAAGCGCGCCCCACGCCAGCCGCCCGAGCACGCCACCCAGGTGCACGGCGACGAGCAGCACGGCGGCGGCGTGATTGCTCCACCCAAACCGATCGACCAGATAGAGCGCAAGATAGCCCTGGTAACAGAATTGCGCGATGACGAGGAGCATGGACGCCTCCGTCGTGCGGAGCACTCCTGTGTTCCTCAAGATTGCCCGGACCCGATCCACGATCGTGCCCTGGCCGGCGAGACGGCCTTCCCGCCCGTTCCCTCGTCCGGTCGCCTCCCCGGGACGCCGGCCGTGTGCGGTGTCGCGCAGCCCGAGCCAGCAGAGGATCCCCGTGAGTGCACAAACCGCGGCCGCCCCTGCGAGCGCCGTCCGCCACCCGAACGCGCCGGCGAGCGGCGGGAGCAGCAGCGCGGCGATCACGCCCCCGAGGGGCAGGCCCGCCTGCCGGATCCCCATCGCGGTTCCCCGCCCTCCGGGGCCGAAGGCGGCCGCAACGGCCTTCGTCCCCGCCGTCTGCCCGCTCCCGTACCCCAGCCCCGCAACGGCCAGCAGGAGGGCGACCGACCAGAAACTCTGCGCCCGTGTGATCAGCGCGGTCATGACCGCCGTGAAGAGCGCTCCGGCGGTGAGGACGGCCGGCTCTCCCCACCGGTCGGCCAGGAGACCCATCGGAATGAAGAACAGCAGCGCGCCCAGGTCGAACGCGCCGAGCAGCAGGCCCACCTGGCCAAGCGACAGCCGCAGCGCATTCCGCCAGAACGGAGCGAGGATCGGCAGGCCGAAGCGGATGCAGGTCAGGCCGGCCTGCTGCAGGGTGGTGAGCGCGAGCACCCGCGGTCCGGACGGCTCGCGCGACGCGTCTCTGGGGGAAATGGCACTCTCTCGCGGCCTAGAGCTCCGCAGTCGTCGGGTCGATAAGGGTCTTCACCGCGGCAACTCGGTCGGCAAGAAATCCACGGGCGTGCTCGCGCATCATCTCTTCGTTGGAGGCGACCCCCGGCGGCAGGTCGGTATCATCTCGCGAACATCTCTATGAGGGTGGCCAGAACACCCTCTTGTGTGCCTGTCGAAATACGGCCCAGACGTCTGATCAAACGCGCCCGATCCACTGTGCGCAGCTGGTCAAGAACAATCTGGCCGGATTTGCCTTGGAACCGGCACGGTACCCGCGTGGGATATGGGCGTCCCTTGGTGCTCATCGGCGCGACGATGATGGTGGCGATGTGTTCGTTCATTTCGTCCGGTGAGACAACCAGGCACGGCCGAGTTTTCTTGATCTCGCTGCCGATCGTTGGGTCAAGGGCGACAAGGTAGACGTCGAACCGCTTGATTACCACTCCCACTCTTTCGCCTGCCAGTTTGTGAGCGCTGGCTGATCAAGAAGACGATCGTCGCCATGTACGGCCATCTGCCTGAAGGCATCAGCCCATCCCTTCCGTGGACGGCGGGCGGAGCGAATGGTGAGACCGTCCCTATGGACAGACATCTCAACCTCTTCCCCAATCTCGAGTTGCTCCAACAACACCTTGGGGATTCGAATCCCGCGTGAGTTACCAATCCGCACCACGCGCGCCTTCGTGGCGTTAACCACTTTCATTCACCTCCCCCCAGGTGTACCGGAACGTTCGACGGAAGTAATTACATTGTAGTCTCGCCGATCACGATAGTCAAGCAACGGGTGCTGCACGCTCCTGCACGCGGCGCACGGTCCGGTCGTCATCGTGCACCGACTCGGCGCCGCCCGGTGCGCCATCCGAAAGGCCCCGGGGGCTCGCTACCGCACGTCGAGGACTCCCCGCATCCCCGCCCCCATATGCCCCTCGATCGTGCAGGCGAACACGAAGCGGCCCTTCCGGCGGGGCACGAACTCCAGCCGGGCCGTCCCTCCGGGGGTCAACCGGAGGAACTCGAGCCCGGCCATCTCCGCGTGCGAGGAATCGGCGAGCGACGCCAGGTCCACCACCCACACCCCGTCCCGATACTCTTCCAGCGCTGCCGCAGCCTCCAGGGCCAGCCGCGTCTTCCCCACGCCCCCCGCGCCGATGAGCGTAAGCAACCGCGTCGACGACAGAAAACCCCGCACCTGGGCTATCTCGTGCTCCCGCCCGACGAAGCTGGTCAGCTGCACCGGAAG
>VBAK01000061.1 GCA_005882275.1 Candidatus Segetimicrobium genomatis | reverse complement strand
CTTCCTTTCTCCCCGACAGCAGGTAGCCGAGGTAGGTGCGCCGCACGCGCGGCTCGATCATCCCCACGCAGCAGAGAAACAGCAAGACACCGCACAACGCAAACACCTCGAACGCGTGTGAGAAATCCGGCCCGCCCGGCGTCTGGACCACCAGCGCGGCCGTCAGCGGCTGGGCCACGGCGCTGCCGGCCATTCCGCCGAGGACAACCACGCCGAGCGACCGGCCGACCGCGCCGGGAGTGAGAATCTCGGCCAGATACGGCGCGAACAGCTGGCCCGTGGGCGCCCACGATCCGGAGAACCCGGCGATGAAAAACGCCGCATACGCGGTGACGAGGGACACGCCCTGGCGAAATGTGGACGCCCACAGAATCGCGGCGGCCATGACCAGGCCGCCCAGCAGCCAGATCGGCGTCCGCTTGGTGCCGAACACCGTGTCCGACAGGATGCCGCCGGTCACCACCCCGCAGAGCGCGCCGAGATAGACGACGGAGGCCAGCGTCCCGGCCACGAGCAGCGGCAGCTTGAGCTGCTGGACTCCATACGTCGGCAGCCAGGTCGTCAGCCCCCAGGACGCCAGCAGGCTGAAGAAACTCGCCAGGAACATCAACATGACATTGCGATTGAGGAAGATCTCCGCGTACGGGGTGATGCGCTCGCCGGGGGGAAGCTCTTCCGCGGCGTGCGCGCGGGCGGGATCGGTGATCTCGCCGCGCTTCTTCCGCAGCTCGTCCTCACCGAAGATGACCCCCAGCTCTGCCCTGGTCACACGGGGATCCCGCTCCGGGCGGTCCACGATGAAGCGGTCGATGGCCGCCAGGACCGGGAGCCCGAAGAAGGCGATCACCATGAACGACCACCGCCAGGACCCCGTCGCCTGCGCGATCGGGACGGCGACGAACGGCACCAGGATGGGCGCGATCGTGTACGCCGTCTGATGGAAGGCAAACGCGCGGCCCCGGGTCGCGACCGGGAACCAGGTGGCCGTGAGGCGGGACCCGGCCGTCACCTCGAAGCCCTGCGCGATCCCGAAGAGGAGATTCCGGAGGGCCAGTTCCTGCCAGTTCCCCACCAGCGCCATCGTCCAGGTGAACACCGAGAACGCGCCGACGGCGAGCGCCAGCGCCCGTTTCGGGCCGACCAGATCGGTGAGGAAACCGGCAAACGGCTGGACGGACGCGTAGCCGAGGAAGAACCAGAAGAGAACGAGGCCCGTCTGCTTCGTCGTCATCCCCAGCGAGACGATGATGAGCGGCAGCAGGGCGGCGGTCTTCGTTCGATCCAGGTAGTTCACGAACCACGCCAGCCAGGCGGTGCCGAGAACCTGATAGCGCCGCTGAGACAGGATCGCCTGCATGTGGCCCCCCCTTCCTACCCCTCCAGAGGAACGGCGGGCAGACTCTTTTATGGGGCGTTCAACGGCCCCGGAAGTTCTCCTCTGTCACGCGTAGGCCTCGTAGACAGCCTGCCCCACCTGCGCGATCGCCATGCGTCCCTTGAGGTCGTCGGCGAGGTCCCTCGTGAACACCGTGACAACGCAGGGGGATTTCGGCGCGTACAGGATCCCGGCGTCGTTGCTCACCCGGCTCACCGACCCGGTCTTGTGGGCGATGTCGACCGCGGGCGCGAGGAGCAGCGGGAGCCGGTCGCGGATCTGCTGCCTGCGCAGGATGTCCAGCATCTGCCGGCAGACGTCGGGAGCAAGGGGACCGGACGCCGATCCGCCGTTGAGTGTGGGCCGGAGCACATGCCCGAGCAGGACGGCCATCTCCCGCGGGGTCGTCGTGTTGGCGCGCTCGTCACGGTAGACGCGGCTGTTCGGGTCGAGCTCCCGCCGCTTGAGCCGCCCGGCCGCCACCTGCCGGTTCTCGGGGGTGTCGGGTGCGCCGCCCAGGCCGACGAGATCCCAGAGCAGCTCGCGGCAGGACATCGCGACCGTGGTGCGCTCCAGCCCGCACGCGCGGAGGCGGCTGTTGACGGCCTCCTTGGTCACGAGCCCCAGCAGGATGTCGGTCGCCGTGTTGTCGCTGACGATGATCATGAGCGTGGCGAGGTCGCGCACCGTGAGCGGCGTCCCCGCGGAGAGTTCCTTGAGGACGCCCGAGCCCGGGGCCTTCATCTGGTCGGTGAGGATGATGCGATTGTCGAGGGGTCGCCGCCCCGCGTGCGTCTCAGAGAGCAGTTCGGCAAGGATGGGAATCTTGAACACGCTGGCCATCTGGAACGGCCGGTCGGCGTTGAGCTCGACCTCCTCTCCCGTCGCCACGGCGCGGACGTACACCCCCATCGTGCCGTCCAGACCGGCGGCGATGCTTCGAATACGTCCAGCCAGCGCGGCCCTCACCGTCCACTAACTGCCGCGCGAGTGCTCCATCAGGAGCAGGACGCCGGCCACCAGCCCGATGAGAGTTGTCAGCTGGGACATCCCGGAGAAATATCCAAAGACACCGAGCGAGATCAGCCCGGCGAGGACCAGGTACACGCCCAACAAAAACATCCCCCAGTTGGTCACCCGCATCGGTGCCCCCCTCTCGGACGGAACGCCCCCGCTACCACCCCATGGCGTAGCCGTTGCGCCGCGGATCCGCCCCGCCCATCATCCAGCGGTCGTCCCGGAACACGATCCCCTGACCCCCGCCCACCCGCATCGACCAGTCCTCGAGGATCTCGAGACGGTAGCCGCGCGCGGCGAGGGCCTTCCGGACGGCCGGCGGGAACCGCCCTTCCAGCAGGAGGACCTTCGGGGGGAGCGGATCGCCGACATCGTCCTGCCACCGGAAGCGGGGCGCGGCGATCGCGTCCTGGATGTTCTTGCCAAAGTCCACGAGGTTGATGATCATCTGGGCGGTCGTCTGCGGGATCCCATAGGATCCGGGCGTGCCGATCATGAAGGCGAGCCGGCCGCCCTTGGCGGCGTGCGCCGGCCCGAGGGGATCGATCCCGAAGGAGCGCGTGGGCCCGCCGGGCGCCCCGTGCAGCCCGAAGGCGTGCACCGGCGAGGTGGGTGACTCCCGCCGCTTGCCGGGCTTGAGCTCCTTGCGGTCGCCGGGGATCAGCGTGCACCAGTGGTGCCCGTTGTTCATCGCGATGCCGGTGCGCCCGATCACGACGCCGGAGCCATACGACGACCCCAGGGTCTGCGTGATGTTGACGGCCAGCCCGCTCTCATCCGCGGCCGCCAGGTGCGTGGTCGACCGCTCGGGGGCCGGCCGAGCCCGCCGGATCCTGCCGCCGCGGCGCCGCGCGGCGATGCGGCGCCGGACGCCGGGACGATCGGCGCGGTTGCTCCGGCCGCCCCGCTCACGCCGCGACCGCCCCCGCGCCCCCTCCAGCCGGCGGGTGACCTCGGCCCGCAGCTCGCGGATCCGTTCGTCGCCCAGCATCCAGGACAGCGGCACCTCGACGAACAGCGGATCCGCAACGTGCGCCGCCGAGTCCATCCGGGCGAGCCGGATCGCCTCCGCGAGCACCGCCACGTAGTCCGGACCGAGGTGCTCGAGGTCATCCAGGTCGAACGCTTCGAGAATGCGCAGCGTCTGGAGAATCTGCACCGCGCTGCTGGGCGGCGGGGGCGTTCGGAGCTCGTAGCCCCGGTACATGGCCCGCAGGGGCGGTTCCCACGTGAGCGACTCGGGATAGCGGCGCAGGTCGTCTTCGGTAATCAACCCACCGTGCTCGGACAGATAGGTCGCGATCGTCCGCCCAAGCGCGCCGTCGTAGAAGGCCCCCCAGCCTTCCCCGGCGAGGGTCCGGAGGGTCGCCGCCAGGCCGGGCTGGCGGAGCGTCTCACCGGCTTTATAGGGCCGGCCGTCATTGAGGTAGGTCCGCGCGGCGTCTGGATGCGGCCTGAGCCGATCGACCGCCACGGCCGAGCGCTCGACGTCGAACCGGGTCACCGGTGCGCCCCCGTCGGCGAGCTCGATCGCCGGCTCGAGCACCTGCGCGATCGGCAGGCGGCCGAACTCCCCGTGCAGACGCGCCCACCCCGCGACGATCCCGGGCACCATCGGCGCCATCGGGCCGAGATCCTGGGTCTCCTCCGTGAACATCTCCGCGCGCGCGTGGTCCGGGGAGCGCCCCATGAAGTTCAGCGTGCGGGTCTCGCCGCCCGGCGGCGTGATCACGGCGATGCCGATCCCGCCGAGCCCGGAGAAGTAGGGTTCCACGACGGTGACGGCCACGGCGGTCGCGACCACGGCGTCGACGGCATTGCCGCCGGCGGCCAGCATCCGGAGCCCTGCCTGCGTCGCGAGCGGGTTGGCCGAGGCGACCATCCCGCGGCGCCCCAACGCGGCGGGGCGGACCCCGAACTCAGACGCTCCTCCTGCGTACGCCACACCCCACCTCCAGAACAAGCCGCAGGGGCGAGCCTGGGCCCGCCGGACGCCCGCTGGAGCCCCCCGGACGCGAATGTCGACGCTGCGGGGGGTTCTACGCTCCCAGGTCGATTCCTCCGCATTCGTGCGGAGGAGTGTCGAAGAGATTTTCGGCGAAAATTGACACATCCTGGCTTTCCAGGGATAATAAGGGGTTGGAAGGCGTTATCACATCGGTCCATGCCCCCCCGCTGTCCAAGGGTGGGTGTCCCCAAATGCTTGCCCATGCGGCTGTCACATGCGCGAGGGCGCGGACCGTTAGAGGAGTGACGGGATGCCGGCGACACTGATCGTGGCGAACCTTCGCTCCGGTGGCGGGCGGGCGCGCGACGTCCTGCCCCTGGTCACCAACGCGTTCAGGCGCCACGGCCGGGAGTACGAGCTGATTGTCGCTCCGACCGGGGAGGCCACCGCCCCCATGCTGGCCGAATTTCTCGCCGGCGCGCGGACCACGTTCGACCAGGTGGCCGTCATCGGCGGGGACGGCACGCTCAACGGGGCCGTCAACGGCATCCTGACGAGCGGCGTGAACCTGACGCTCGGCATCATCCCCTGCGGCACCGGGAACGAGATCATCCGCGCGCTGGGCATCCCCCGGGATCCGGAGCGGGCCGTGGACGTGCTCCTGGCCGGCGAGGTCTGCCCGATCGACGTCGGGAAAGTCAATAACCGGTACTTCCTGAATATCTTCGGCCTGGGGTACGATGTCCAGGTCGTCAAAATGGTGAACACCCTCCGGGCCCGGTACCGGCTGGCCCGCAACCGGTCGATCTACTACGTCGCCGCCCTGCTCCTGCTGTCGAGCGGATTCGACCCCTTCGAGGCGCGGGTCCAGGTCGGGGACCGGGTGTTCAACGGCCGGGCCGTCCTGATCGCCGCGGCGAACGGCCGGATGTACGGCGAGCGGTTGCTGGCGCTGCCCGCCCCGAGCCTGTCGGACGGGCTGCTGGACCTCTACCTCCTGCAAGAATTGCACTCGCGGCCCATCCGCAAGACCGCCCGCCTCCTGCGCCGCCTCCCGGTCCCGGAGCTCAGCGTCGAGCGCTGCTCGTCGGTCCGGATTCAGCTCGACCAGCGGCGCGAGGCCCAGGTGGACGGCAGCCTGCTCGGCCCGGCCCACACCTACGACCTCTCGCTGCTGCCGCGGCGGATTTCGGTCATCCACCCGGCGCCGCCCGCGCCGGCCGTTGCCGCGCGCAGGGCAGAGACGGGCGCGGAGCGCCGGTAGGCGGAATGCGCCTCTCGATCCTGTCGTGCAATTACGGCGGAGGCCACCGCCGGGTCGGCGAAGCGATCGCCGCGGAATGGGAGGCGCAGACCGGGGGCCGCGCGGAGGTCATCGACTACTTCGCCCGGTTCGTCCACCCCGTGTTCGACGCCATCACCAAGTTCTCGTACATCCAGAGCGTCCGCCGGGCGCCGATCATGTACGGGATGTTCTACAAGGCCACCGGGGAGATCCGGCCCGACTCGCCCGTGCAGCGGGCGATCAACCGGATGGGGCTGGAGCGGTTGGACCGCTACCTCAAGGCGGAGCGGCCGGACGTCGTCTGCTGCGTCCACTGCACGCCGGCCGGCACGATGTCCGACCTCAAGATCGCCGGGCGCGGCGAGGTCCCCTGCCTCACGGTCATCACCGACTACGTCACCCACAGCCAATGGATCCACCCGCGCGTAGACGAGTACTGCGTGCCCGCCGCGGAGGTGCGGGACGGGCTGCTCGCCCGCGGCATCTCGGCGCAGCGGATCACGGTCACGGGCCTCCCCATCGAGCGCAAGTTCCTTCGGGCGCTGGACCGCGCGGCCATCGCGCGGCGGCTCGATCTCGCCCCCGACCGGCCGGTGATCCTCGTCATGGCCGGCGCCTACGCCATGCTCGGCGGCGTCGGGGACGTGGCCCGCCTGCTGGCCCGCTTCCCGCGGCCGCTCCAGGCCCTCATCGTCTGCGGGCACGACCGCCGGTTGGCGGACCAGGTGCGCGCCCGCATGGCCGGGTCGCCCCACCCCTTCCAGGTCTTCGAGTACGTGGACAACGTCGAGGAGCTGATGGCGGCCAGCGACCTGCTGATCACGAAGGCCGGCGGGGTGACCGTGAGCGAGGCGATGGTGCTGCGGCTGCCGATGCTGATCTACCGGCCCATCCCCGGGCAAGAGGAGGGGAATACGAAATATCTGCTCGACCACGGCGCCGCCCTCGCCCCGAAGACCCCAGAGATGCTCCACAGCATGCTCGAGACGCTCCTCGCCGACCCGGCGCGCCTCGCCGCGATGAAGCAGGCCGCGGCGGGGCTGGCGCGGCCCGGCGCCACCCGGGATGTTGTCGCCCACCTCGCCCAGCTTGCGGGGACGAGCCTCAGGCCCGCCCCCCAGAGGACGCTCGCCACCTCCATCCCCCGGACTTGAGATCTCAGAGCGACATCGGGCTCCTCGCCGTCTCGGTCGGCCTCGTCGAGTTCGTCCATGGGGCGCTCCTGTTCGTGCTCCTGCCGACGCTGGTGGCCACACGGCTCGGCTGGCCGATGGGCACGATCGGCGCCGCCGTCGCGGCCTACTTCTTCGCCGAGGTGGCGGTCAAGCTGGTCTCCGGGTGGTTCGTCGACCGCATCGGGCCGCGGCGGATGCTGCTGGTGGGATTCTGGGTCTACGCGGCCGCGTTCGCCGGGCTCGTCGCCTCGCGCCAGACCTGGCAGGTGTTCCTCGCCCTCGCCGCGATGGGCGCGGGCGCCTCGCCCCTCTGGCCCGCCGCGCTGACCCGCCTGACGCGCAGCGCGGGCTCGGAAGTCGGCGAAGCGCTGGGCCACCTGTTCTCGCTGTGGATCCTGGGCGCGGGGTTGGGGATCGGCACCGCCACGCTGCTGAGCCGAACGAACCATCCCGTCTCGCTCAAGGTCTTCATCATCCCGCTGCTTGCCGCACCGGTCCTCGGGTTCCGCCTCGCCGCGGATCCCGCCGGCGCGGCCGTCGTCGGCGGCCCGCGCGTCGGCGAGCTGCTGCGCCTGGTCGGCAGTTCGCTCGCGCAGTTGTTCACCAGCCTGATCCCGCAGATCATCGCGGCCGGCATGCTCATCCCCGTCATCGTTCCCTACCTCCTGACGGTGGTCGGCCTCGACGAACGCGAGCTGCTCGTGCTGATGGTGCTCGTGATGGGCACGGGGCTGCTCCTGCTGGCTCCGGCGGGACGGATCGGGGACCGGCTGGGGCGCCGCCTGACGTACGGGCTCGGCCTGGGGACCGTCGCCCTCTTGCTGATCGCGGTTCCCTTTTGCCGCCCCCTCTGGCTGCTGGCGCTCGATTTCCTGGGGATCGGCATCGGCTACGCGTTCGTCCTCCCGGCCTGGAACAGCATCCTGCTGCGCCTCCTGCCCGAGGACGTGCGCGGCGCGGGTCTCGGGATTCTGATGACCGTCGAGGGCATGGGCGGCGTGATCGGCCCGCTCGTGGGCGGGCTCCTCTGGCAGATTGCGGACCCGGCCGCGCCGTTCTTCCTGAGCGGCGGGCTGCTGCTGCTGGCCTCCGGAGCGGCGGCCCGATGGCGCACGGACGTGGTGGAAGGCTAGTGCAGGGCGTGCGGGCCGGCGTGCGGACCGGGCTCACCGCCGCCGCCGGCGTGCTCGGGGGGGCCGCGGCGTACACGCTCGGGACGCAGGTGATGGCGGGCGCGATCCGCCTGGGGGTGGTCAAGCGCGGGCCGGCCCGGCCGATGGTCGCGCTGACGTTCGACGACGGCCCGGACCCCACGTACACGCCGCTGATCCTCGACACGCTCGCCGCCGCCGGCGTCCAGGCGACGTTCTTCATGGTCGGCCGCCAGGTGGACGCGTTCCCCGAGGTGGCGCGGGCGGTCGCGAAGGCCGGGCACGATCTCGGCAACCACACGTACGGGCACCGCCACCTCTGGACCCTGGCCCCGCGGGGGGCGGCCGAGGAAGTCGAACGGGGGGCCGCGGCGGTCGCCGAAGCCACCGGGATCCATCCCCGCTACTTCCGGCCGCCCTGGGGGATGTTCAACTGGACCGCGTACGTCCGGGCGGGGCAGCTGGGGGAGGACCGCATCCTGTGGTCCGTCCGGCCCGAGGGGTGGCTTCGGGGGGTGAGCGCGGGCGAGATGGCCGCGCGCGTCATCCGGCGGGCCCATCCCGGAGCGATCGTGGATCTGCACGATCGGGGCGGACATCCCACCACCCCGCGGGCGACCTGGGCCGCACTGGCCGGAATGATCGCCGGGCTGCGCGCCCGAGGCTACAGCGTTGTGCCGCTGCGGACGCTCCTCGGCGAGGGGGCCGTCACGCCGAAACCGTCACGAGCGTGTTGAGATGACGCGGACGGGCGGGGATCCGGGGGAGGCGGGTCAGGCGATCTGGCGCTTGGCCACGCGGGCCGTGCGGACGCGCTTGCCGTTCTGCCGGCGCTTCTTCATTTCGTAGAGGCGCCGATCTGCCGTCCGCAGCAGCTGCTCGGGCGAAGGGCCGTCCGTGGGCCAGGTGGCGACCCCCCAGGCGATCGTGAGCCGCAGCTCGCCGCTGCGCTCCGCTGAGACGGCGGTCTTCATGGTGCCCAGCCGGCGCAGCACCCGCTGGGCCCCTGCCGTGGTGGTCTCCGGGAACAGCAGCACGAACTCGTCCCCGCCGAAGCGCGCCACCACATCGGACGCGCGCATGCCCTGGGCCAGCAGCTGCGCCGCCCGGATCAGCGCCGCGTCCCCGGTGCTGTGGCCGTATGTGTCGTTGATGGCCTTGAATCCGTTGAGATCCACGAGGGCGACGCTGAGGGGACGTCCGAGCCGGTGGCTGCGGGCCAGCTCGGAGGCCATGCGCTCGAAGAACGTCCGGCGGTTCGGCAGCCCGGTCAGCGAATCCTTGGCGGCCAGGTCCTTGACCTTCTCGTGGAGACGGGCCGCCTCCACCGCGGACGCGCCGTGGGTGGCCAGCCGGCGGATGCGGCGGCGGACGCGGTCCGGAAAAACGAGCGGCGGCTGCCCCAACCCGCACAACCACATCCGCAGATGCCCGGAGTGGATCAGCGGCACGCAGGCCATGACCTCGCCCGACGCGTTCGCCGGAGCGGTATGGGTGATCACCTCGCCGCCGGAGGCGCCGGCCGGCAGCGCCGGGAGCGGGAGATGCGCCGGGCTGAGGTCTCCATTTTCCCATTCAAACCCGCGGGCGGCCAGCAGCTGCGGACGGCTCCCCTCATCGCACATGTAGGCCGCACCCTTGAAGAACTGGGTCATCTCGAGGAACGCCCCCAGGAGAATCTCCGCCAATCCTTCCCCGCGGAGCTCGCCCGAGAGCCGGGACGCGAGACCGCTGTCGAACTCGAGTTCATCCACGCGCTCGTGGGC
>VBAK01000060.1 GCA_005882275.1 Candidatus Segetimicrobium genomatis | reverse complement strand
ACCCCGCCTTCACGAAGTTGTTACGAGGGCTTGAATTTGACGCCATCCCTCGAACCTGGTACAATTCTGGTGTCGTCATAGATGCGTTCTGTGAGGGATGCCGGACGGCGTCCCTCCTTGTGTGTCGCAGGCCTTCTTCGTGGGGAGTAGGTTCCGGCGAGACACGCGCAGAGTGCCGGCACCGATTCCCGCGGCAAAGCCGCACCCGGCGATCAGCCGGAACACGAAGGAGGCGATTGTTATTCTAGCGACGAAACAGACGCCGACAGCGCACACGGAAACTGCTCCAACGTTCGGCGGGCTCGCCCTGAGCCCGGAGACTCTGCGGGCCGTACACCGGCTCGGGTGGAACCAGCCAACCCCCATCCAACAGCAAGGCATCCCGGTCATGGCCGGCGGCAAGGACCTGATCGGCCAGGCGGAGACCGGCTCCGGGAAAACCGGCGCCTACGGGATCCCCATCGTCGAGCGCCTGGATCCGTCGTCCCGAACTCTTCAGGCTCTGATTCTGGCCCCCACGCGCGAGCTCGCCCTGCAGATCGCCGACGACCTGCGGGCCCTGGGGCGCGAGCGGCGCCTCTCCGTTGTGGCCGTGTTCGGCGGTTCCTCGATCATCCGGCAGATCGAAGAGCTGCGGGCGCGCCCGCAGATCGCGGTCGCGACCCCCGGGCGTCTGCTGGACCACATGCAGCGGCGGACGCTCCACCTGGGGTCGGTCGCGGTGCTGGTGCTCGACGAGGCGGACCGGATGCTGGACATGGGCTTCCTCCCCGACGTGTCGAAGATCCTGTCCCAGACGCCGCCGGCGCGGCAGACCGCGCTGTTCTCCGCCACCATCTCGCCGGAGATCCACACGATCGCGCAGCGGTGGATGCGCACGCCGACCTGGGTGCGGATTGCGGCGCCGCTGCCGACGGTCGATTCGATCGAGCAGTTTTACCTCGAGGTCGCGGAGCAGGACAAGGTCAAAGCGCTCCGGCGCCTCATGCGCGACGCGGGGATTGCCTCGGGCCTCGTGTTCCGCCGGACCCGTCACCGCGTCGACCGGCTGGCGCGCTCGCTCGACCGGGAGGGAGGGGTGGGGGTGCTCCACGGCGGCCTGCGCGAGTCGGCGCGCCTGCGGGCGCTCCGGGCGTTCGAAGAGAAGCGGACCCGCCTGTTGATCGCCACGAACGTCGCCGCCCGCGGCCTGGATCTCTCGAACATCTCCCACGTCATTAACTTCGACATGCCGGAAGACATCGAGACCTACGTCCACCGCGTCGGGAGAACGGCGCGCATGGGCCGAGCCGGGACGGCCATCACCTTCGTCGGGCAGTACGACATCGAGATGTTCGAACAGCTCCGGAAGAAGTTTGGCGAGGCCTTGAGGCGCCACCCGCTGAACATCTACGCATGACCGGCGCGTAGGGACGCGCGCGAACACCGGGAAGCGGTCAGAGCGGTCAGGACACCGTCGGGCGCTTTCCTGCGCGGTCGGGGGGCAGTGGCTCCTCGGGTAGGATTCGAACCTACAACCCTCCGGTTAACAGCCGGATGCTCTACCGTTGAGCTACCGAGGAACGTCCCTCAAGATTGATTGTAGGAAGCCCGCTGGACCCTGTCAAGCAAGGCGCGCCTTGACAATCCCGACATCCCGCGCGGATAATGGAGTCCGTTTCGCACAGGAGGTCATGATGCCTCACGTCGGCCGGCGCGGCCTCGTGGTCCTCTTCCTGGCCGTCTTCATCGCCATGATGGGCTTCGGGATCGTCCTCCCCGTGCTGCAGTTCTACGCGCGGAACGTGGGCGCGACCCCATTCCAAATCGGCCTGCTGGCCACCAGCTACGCGTGCATGCAGTTTCTCTTTGCCCCCCTGTGGGGAGCCGCGAGCGACCGGATCGGCCGGAAGCCGATCTTCGCCCTGGGACTGCTCGGCTACGCCGTTTCGTTCACCATGTTCGGTCTCTCGCACCAGGTCTGGGAGCTGTTCCTGGCCCGGATCCTCGGAGGAATCCTGAGCGCGGCTACCCTGCCCACCGCGATGGCCTACGTCGCCGACACGACGGGCGAAGAGCACCGCGGCGGGGCCATGGGCATGATGGGAGCGGCGATGGGGCTCGGATTCACCATTGGCCCGGGGATCGGCGGCATTCTGGGACACCGGCAGCTCGCGCTCCCGTTCTTCATCGGGGCCGGCCTCGCGCTCCTCACCCTGCTCCTGAGCTGGGGTGCGCTCCCGGAGCCGGCCCGGCGCGCCTCCCCGCCGCACCGCCCGTCCCGACTCGAAGCGGGACGGCTGGCCCTCGGAGGGCCGCTGGCGTTCTTCTACGTCGTCACCCTGGTGGGGGCGTTCGCCCTGGCCGGGCTCGAAGCGACGTACGCGCTGTTCGCCCAGGACCGGCTGCACCTGAGCGCCGCGGGCGGGGCCGGCGCGATCGGGGTCGTGTTCGTCGCCGTCGGGCTCGTGCAGGCCGCGATCCTCGGAGGGCTGGTCGGGCGTCTCATCAACCGGTGGGGCGAGGACCGGCTGGTCCAGGCAGGACTGCTCGTCGCCGCAGTTGGGTATCTCCTGATCATGTCCACCCACGACCTGGCGACCCTCGCGCTGTACGCGGCGCTCGCCGGCGCCGGGCATTCCCTGATGCGGCCGTCGGTCGCGTCGCTGATCTCGAAGCGGACGCCGGCCGGCCAGGGGCTCTCGATCGGCATCATGGACTCCTTCGACAGCATGGGGCGGATCGTGGGCCCGGCCTGGGGAGGCGCCGTCTACCACGCCGGCATCAGCCTGCCTTATCTGAGCGCCGCGCTGGCGCTGCTGGTGACCGCCGGGGTGTCGCTCCTCACCGCCACACGCGGCCTGCCCCTGCAGGTCCACTGAGGCGCCCGCATGCCGGCCCCCCTGATCAACGTCCACACCGAGTTTCTCTTCTTCATGGAGCGCGTCGCCATCTCGCTGGCGATCGGCATGATGATCGGCCTGGAGCGCGAGTGGGCGCACAAGGAAGTCGGCGTCCGCACGTTCTCGATCGTATCCCTGGCCGCCACGCTGTCGTGGCAGATCTCGCCGACCGCCAGCTACATTTTGATGATTGCGCTCATCCCCATCATTACCCTGGTCAACTGGCGGAGCTTCACCAAGGATCGGTCGTTGGAGACCACGACCACGGTCGCGCTCCTGGCCACGGCGGTCATCGGGATCCTGGTCGGCGAAGGTCAGCTGCTCGTGGCGGCGGCGTGTGGGATCGTCCTGACCGGGCTGCTGGCCTGGAAGGCGGAAGTGGTCCGGTTCGCCGGGGCGGTGACGATCGAGGAGATCCGGGGAGCGATCTACCTGGGGCTGATGGCCATCGTCGTCTACCAGCTGCTGCCGTACGGCACGATCGACCCGCTGCACCTGATCGACCTCCGGTCCGCCTGGACCGTGGTGCTCGTCATCTCGGCGATCGCCTTCACGAACTATGTCCTGCTCCGGATCTACGGAACCCGGGGCATTCGGTGGACCGGGCTCCTCGGCGGGCTCGTCAACAGCACGGCCACGGTCGCCGAACTGGCCAGCCGCGCGCGCACCGACCCCGCCCGCCTGTCGGTCTTCGCCCTCCTGGGGATGCTGACCGCCAACAGCGCGATGCTGATCCGCAACGGCCTGATCCTCGGGATCTTCGCAAGCCAGGCGCTGGCCTACGGATGGATGTCGGTGGCCCTGATGCTGCTGGCCAGCGTCATCGCCACCAGCCGCATTCGCATCCAGGACAAGGAAATGGCGCCGCTCAAGATTCAATCCCCCATCTCGCTCGGCCACGCGCTTTCCTTCGGCCTGCTGTTCGTCCTCATCACCCTGATGGCGCAGATCGCCAGGAAACTGCTCGGTCCCGCGGGCTTCCTCCTGGTGACGACCCTCGGCGGGCTGGTGAGCAGCGCGTCCACCTCCGCCGCGGCCGGGATCCTCGCCTCCAAGGGGGCCCTCCCCCCCGAGCTGGCCGGGTACGGGGTCGTCCTCACCTCGATGGCCAGCCTCATCTTTCACATTCCGATGGCCCAGATGGCCGGCCGGAACAGCGAGGTCACCGCCCGCCTGGCGCGCCTGTCCATTGTGATCCTCGTCGCGGGATTTATCGGGCTCGCCGCCCAGGCCCTGCTGTTCCCTCATCTCCTCTAAGACGCCGGCACGGTGACGCAGCGTGAACTGATCGGCCGGACCATCACCGTCCTCGCGCTCGTCATCCTGGCGTGGCTCCTCGTGTGGCTCGTCCGCGAGGTCACCGAGGTCCTCATCCTGCTGCTCGTGTCGGGGATCCTCGCCTGCGGGCTCGCGCCGCTCGTCAGGCTGCTGCAGCGCTGGAGGATCCCCGGCGGGATGCGGTTTTCCCGCGGCGTGGCCATCTTCGCGCTGTACCTCGCGCTGTTTTGCGTGTTCCTCCTGATTCTTTCGATCATCCTCATTCCCGCGGTGAACGAAACCGGGAGATTCGTCCAGCAGCTGCCCCAACTCCTCACACGAATCCGGGGCATCCTCGCCGAGCTGCACGGCCGGCAGCCGTGGCTGCCCGACCTGGCGGGGACCCTGGACCGGCTTCCCACGATGGTCAGCAACCTGTCCCGGTTCGGCCCCGAAGCGGCGAACGTCGCGTTCCGCTTCCTCGGGGGCCTAACCGCGGTCATCACCGTCCTCGTCTTCACCTTCTACATGCTGCTGGAGGGCGCCGACATCAAGCGCGGGATGATCGCCCTCTTCCCGCCCGCGGAACGACCCCGGGTCGGCATGCTGCTCGACCGGATCGGAACGAAATTCGGCGGGTGGCTGCGCGCCCAGCTGCTGCTGTCCCTCTCCGTCGCCGTGCCGGTGACCGCGGGCCTCTTTCTGTTCCGGATGCCGTACCCGTTCCTCCTGGGCATCATCGCCGGAATCGGCGAGCTCATCCCGATGGTCGGTCCCACCCTCGGCGCTTCGGTGGCCATCCTGGTGGCGCTGTCGCAGCAGACCTGGCAGCTGGTCGGGGTGATCGTCTTCTACGTGGTCGTGCTCAACATCGAGCCCCACATCCTCGTGCCGAGGATCATGTCGCAGGTCATCGGCATGTCCCCGATCCTGACGCTCGCCGCCCTCCTCACCGGCATCAAGCTGCTGGGCATTCTCGGGGGACTCCTGGCCGTTCCCGTCGCCGCCGCGCTTCAGGTCGTCGTGGCCGAGATCGTCCACGAAATGCTCCCCTACTCGGTCTCCCCGCCCCCGCCGCTCCCGGAATCGGCGCGCGCGCCGGCGCCGGAATCCCAGCGGCCCGCCCGCCGCCGCCCGAACGCCCGATAACGGCCGGACGCGCCGGACTCCCGGATCCCGCACGGTCGCCGGCGGCTGAAGGGATTGCCGCGGGCGAGTGCCAATTGTGCGCTCACGGGACTTGGCCCCTGCCGATGCCGACCGCGGAAGCCATCCTGGAAACTAGAGGGCTGACGATGGACTTCCGGGGCTTCCGCGCCCTGCACGACGCCGATCTGCGCGTGCAGGAAGGCACGCTCCACGCCATTATCGGGCCAAACGGCGCGGGGAAGACCACGCTGTTCAACCTCCTCAGCGGCCTGCTCTCCCCCACCCGGGGCCGGATCCTGTTCGCGGGGCAGGACATCACCGGCCATCCCCCCCACCGGATCGCCCGCCTGGGCATCGCCCGGTCGTTCCAGATCACCAGCGTCTTCCCGCATCTCACCCTCCTCGACAACGTCCGGCTGGCCCTCCAGGCCGGCACCCGGCACGGCTACGCCTTCTGGCGGTCGGATCGGATCCTGGATCAGTTCACCGATGAGGCGATGCAGATTCTCGCGTCCGTGGGCCTCGACCGGCAGGCGGGCCGGTCGGCGGCGGCGCTGCCCTACGGCCAGAAGCGGGCGCTGGAGATCGGCCTGACGCTCGCGCTGCGCCCGAGGCTGCTCCTGCTGGACGAGCCGACCGCCGGACTCAGCCTGGAGGATGTCACGCGGATCTTGGAGCCGATCCGCCAGGTCGCGCGAAACCGCACGGTCGTGCTGGTCGAGCACAACATGGGGGTGGTCGCGGCGCTCTCGCAGCGCATCACGGTCCTGACGCGCGGCCGTGTCCTCGCCGAAGGGACGTACGCGGAGCTCCGGACCCGCCGGGACGTGATCGAAGCCTACCTCGGAGGCGCGGCGTAGATGCTCGTGGTGGACGGCCTCCAGGCGTGGTACGGGGAGAGCCAGGTCCTCCACGGCGTCGCCCTCGAGGTCGGCGACGGCCGGGTCGTCACCCTCGTCGGCCGCAACGGCATGGGCAAGACGACGGCGCTCAGGTGCATCATGGGCATCCACCGGCAGAAGCGGGGCCGGATCCTGATGGACGGCCGCGAGATCGGCCACCTCCCCCCCCAGCAGATCGCCCGGATGGGGATCGGATGGGTCCAGGACGACCGCGGCATCTTCGGCACGCTCTCCGTGCTGGAAAACCTTGTCCTCCCGCCCGTCGTCTCGGACGAATCCTGGAGCCTCGACAAGATCTTTTCGGTCTTCCCCATCTTGAAGGAGCGGGCGGCGCAGTCCGGCTCCAAACTCTCCGGGGGAGAGCAGCAGATGCTCGCGATTGCCCGCGTCCTCCGGATGGGCGCCAGGATCCTGCTCCTGGACGAGCCGACCGAAGGGCTGGCGCCGCTCCTGGTGCAGCGGGTTGGCGAGATCATCAAAGAGATCAAATCACACGGCCTGACCGTACTGCTGGTGGAGCAGAATCTGCGCTTTGCCACGACGGTGGCCGATACGCACCACCTGATCGTCAACGGGAGGACGGTGCGGAGCCTCTCCAACCAGGACGTCGTTCGGGAAGAGCGGGAACTGCTGGAATACCTCGGCGTGTGAGACCGGGCGCATCCGGGCGCCAGGGGTGCGCACCACTGTAGGAGGTGAGGGCATGCAGCGGGGGGGAGCGGTGATCTGCGCGATCCTGATCGTCCTCGGACCGATGTGGCCGGCCGCCGGCCAGGGGACCGTCCAGCTGACGCACGGCAAGGTGGTCCTCGCGGTCATCAACGACCAGTCGGGCGTGTACGCCGACATCGGGGGGAAACACGGCGTCGAGGCGGTCAAGATGGCCGTCGAGGACTTCGTGAAGAAGTACGGACCGAACGCGGTCGGCGGGCCGATCGAGGTGCTCTCGGCGGACCACCAGAACAAGCCGGACGTGGGCGCGTCGAAGGCGGCGGAGTTCTACGACCGCAACAACGCGAACGCGGTGATCGACGTCCCGACGTCGTCGGTCGGGATCGCCATCGCCCACGTCGCCGCGCAGAAGCACCGGCTGTTCCTGAATGTTGGGGCGGCGACCAAGGCCCTGACGAACGAGGACTGCAACAAGTACACCTTCCACTGGGCCTACGATACCTACATGCTGGCCCACGGGACCGGCACCGAGGTCACGAAGCGGATCGGGAAACGATGGTACGTCGTCTACCCCAACTACGCCTTCGGCCAGGACATGAACCGGTCGTTCAGCGCCGCGATCCAAAAGGCGGGGGGCAAGGTGATGCTCAGCGACGCGACCCCGTTCCCCAATGAGACGGAGGATTTCTCGACGTTCTTGATCAAGGCCAGGACGCTGCGGCCGGGCGGGGTGACTGTGCTCGGCGCGATGCAGGCCGGCCAGGACCTGACCAACCTGGTCAAGCAGTTCAACGAGTTTGGCCTGCGCCAGCAGGGAATCAACCTGGCGATCGGCCTCCTGTTCCTCTCCGACATCCACTCGCTCACGCCCGCGGCGCTGGAGGGGACCATCTACACGACCGCGTGGGAGTGGAACATGGACAGGCAGGCCCGCGAATGGTCAGACCGGTTCTTCGCGCGTGACAAGACCCGCCCGTCGTATCCGGTGGCCGGCAACTACTCCGCGACCTGGCAGTATCTCGAGGCAGTCCGGCGCACGGGCACGGATGACCCCGACAAAATCGTGGCGGCGTTTGAAGGGTACAAATTCAACGACTTCTTCGTCCGGAACGGAGAGATCCGCAAGCAGGACCACGCCGTGATCCACGACGCCTACCTGGCGCAGGTGAAGGCGCCGGGCGACGTGAAGGAGCCGTGGGACTACGTCCGGATCCTGAACACCATTCCGGCAAATGAGGCGTTTCAGCCGCTGAGCGAGAATACCTGCCATATGGCGCGGTAGCGACACCCGTCCGGTCGCGGGTGGGCGGGGAGCGGAGGTCCCGAGCCAGGGGCCTCCGCCGAGCCTTCCGGACTGAGCGCCGATGGAGATCGTCCTCGTCCAGGTCTTCAACGGCCTGATCAGCGGGGCATTCTACGCGCTCCTGAGCCTCGGGCTCGCGGTCATCTTCGGGATGCTCCGCGTCGTCAACTTCATGCACGGCGCGCTGTACATGCTCGGCGCATTCGGCGCCTACCTGCTCGGCGTGCAGCTGGGCGTCTCGTTCTGGTGGGCCCTGATCGTTTCGCCGCTGGCCGTCGCCGCCGTGGGATTCCTGCTCGAACGGACGCTGCTCCGGCGGCTCTACGAGCTCAACGTCCTCTACAACCTGCTGCTGACCTTCGGGCTGACCCTGGTCATCCAGGACGCGATGCGCCTGCGGTTCGGCATCCAGGGGGTCCCGTACAGCATCCCTCCGCAGCTCCGGGGCGCGGTCCTGATCGGCTTCATGTTCTTTCCGACCTACCGCCTGTTCGTGCTGGGGTTCTCGGTGCTCGTCTGCCTGGGCGTGTGGTGGCTCATCGAGCGCACCCGGGCCGGGATGATCATCCGGGCCTCGACGGAACACCCGGTCCTCACCCGGGCGCTCGGGGTGGATGTCGACCGGTGGATCCCCCTGGTCTTCGCCTTCGGGGTCGCGCTCGCGGGGCTGGCGGGCGTGCTGGCGGCGCCGATGCGCAACGTCTCGCCGCTGATGGGCGCGGACCTGATCATCACCACGTTTGCGATCGTGGTGATCGGCGGGATGGGATCGATCCTGGGGTCGGTGGTGACGGGGTTCTTCGTCGGCGTGCTCTCGGCGCTGGGGGCCGTGTACTACCCGCCGGCCGCGAACACGCTCGTCTTCGTCCTCATGGCGGTCGTGCTGCTGCTCCGCCCCTCCGGCCTGTTCGGCAGTCCTGAGGCCGGGTGAGATGGCCCGCAAGATCGGATGGGCGGCGCTCCTCGCGGCGGGCCTCCTGCTGCCGCTGCGGGTCTATCCCGTGCTGGCCGCCGACATCCTGGCGTGGGCGCTGTTCGCGACCGCCTTCGACATCATGCTCGGCTACACCGGGCTGCTGTCGTTCGGACAGGCGGCGTTCTTCGGGGGCGGCGCCTACACGGCGGGCCTGCTGGCCCAGCGGCTGGGGGTGCCGTATCCCCTCAACGCCCTGGCCGCGGCGCTCGCGACCGGCCTCCTTGCGCTGCCGCTGATGGGGCTGGCCATCCGGCGCCGGGGCATCTACTTCGCGATGATCACGCTCGCGTTCGGGCAGATGGTGTTCTACGTCGTCAACGAGTGGCGGCCGCTGACCGGCGGCGAGAACGGCGTCCAGGGCATCCCGCGCCAGGCGCTCGCCGGATTCGACATCTCGTCGTCCACGGCCTATTACTATGCCGCGTTCCCGCTCGCCGTGCTGGGCCTCCTCTTGTGCTGGCGGATCGTGCGCTCGCCGTTCGGCCGGGTGCTGCTCGCCATCCGCGAAAACGACGTCCGGACCCAAACGCTGGGCTACGCGGTGTACCGGTACAAGCTGCTGGCCGCGGTGCTCTCCTGCGCCCTGTCGGGCCTGGCCGGGGGCATCTGGGTGATCAACCACGGGTTCGTGGCGCTCGACGCGGTCCACTGGACGACCTCGGGCCTGGTGGTGATCATGGTCCTGCTGG
>VBAK01000059.1 GCA_005882275.1 Candidatus Segetimicrobium genomatis | reverse complement strand
CCGCGCTCGCCTTCACCAACACGTTCCTGGCGCCGGGCGCCTGCATGGTGGTCTGGTCCTTCCTCGACCTGATGCGGACCGGGAAGGTCACGGCGATGGGGGTGGCCACGGCCATCGTGGTGGGCCTCGTGGTGATCACGCCGGCGTCCGGGTTCGTGCCGCCGATTTGGGGGCTCGTCGTCGGCGGAATCGGCGCCCTCCCGAGCTACTACGTCATGCTGTGGCGCGCGAGGACGCGGGTGGACGAGTCGTTGGACGTCTTCGCCGGCCATGCCGTCGGCGGCGCGACCGGGGCGATCTTGACCGGCGTGTTCGCCGTCAAGGCGTGGAACGGCGTTCAGGATGGATGGATCGCCGGGAACCCGCATCAGGTCCTGGTGCAAATCATCGCCGTGGCCGGTGCGGCCGCGTACAGCTTCCTGGGGACGTTTGTGCTGCTCAGGATCATCGGCGCCGCCACAGCGCTCCGGGCCACCAGGGGGGCCGAGGCCTTGGGCATGGATTCCACTCAGCATGGTGAGGAAGCGTACACGACCGGCGAAGGCGCGATTCTGGTGTACCCAGACGGCGCGGATGCGGACGCGGCCCTCGAGGCGGGTCTGGGCAAGGTGGAGGCCAAGGCATGAAACTCATCGTGGCGATTGTCCGTTCGGACAAGGTCAGCGAGGTGCTCGAGGCGCTCTATCGGGCCGAGGTCCGTGGGTTGTCCGTGAGCCGGATTCAGGGCCACGGCGGTGAGCTGGAACGCGTGGAGACCTACCGGGGAACCACGGTCAAGGTCGGGTTGACGGAGAAGGTCCGCTTCGAGATCGGCGTCTCCGACCACTTCGTCGAGCCCACGGTGAGGGCCATCATGAGCGCCGCGCGCACCGGCGAGGTGGGAGACGGCAAGATCTTTGTGCTGCCGGTGGAGAAGATCTACCGCATCCGCACGGGGGAGGAGGATACGGCGGCGGTCACCCCGGTCGCCGCGGTGAGCGAGTAGATCCGCGCGGCGGGCGGCGCGGGCCGCTCGAGGGCGTCATCCCAGCGCGAGCCTGTACGCCGCGCCGGCCACCGCCCCGCCGAGGACCAGCCACGCGGAGTTGACGCGGGAGCGGATCAGCAGCACCGCCGCCGCGAGGGCCAGGGCGGCCGTGAACGGATCGACGAGGCTGGTCGCGCCCAATTGCCACGCCACCGCGGCCATCAGGCCGAGGGCCGCGGCATTGGCGCCATCGAGGAAGGCGGCGGTCCAGGGAGACGTCCGGAGGCGCGGCACGAGCGGGTAGACGGCCGCCACCAACACGAATGCGGGCAGGAAGATGCCCACCGTGGCGGCGACGGCCCCGGGCCAGCCCCCGGTGAGGTACCCGATGAACGTGGCCGTGGTGAACACGGGGCCGGGCGTGAACTGGCCGACCGCGATCGCGTCGAGGACCTGCCGGTCCGTGAGCCAGCCGAGCCGGCGCACGAAGTCGTCGCGGAGGAACGCGAGCAGGACATAGCCGCTGCCGTACAGCGTGGCGCCGATTTTCAGAAAGGTGAGGAACAGCGCCGCGAGGCTGAACCCCGCCGCACCGGCGGCGATCGGGCCTCCGGCGTGAGCCAGGACATCCGCGGCGCCCGGAGCCGCCGGCAGGACGAGCACGATGTGCCCCCCGCGGCCCGCGCCCCCCGCGCGGGCGCCTGAGGGGAGGCGGCCGCGATTCTCCACCAGCATGACGAGCAGCGACAGCCCGAAGAGGGGAATGAGCGGGTTCTGGCCGAGGAGGTACAGCGAGAGCGCGGCGGCCGCCGCGAGCCCCAGCCGCCAGTTCTTCACGGCCGGGCGCAGGAGGGCGTAGATCGCTTCGACGATCACGGCGATGATGACCGGCTTGATCCCGTAGAGGAGCGCCGCGGCCTGCGGCGTTGCGCCGTAGCGGACATAGGTCCAGGCGAACGCAAGGACGAGCAGCATGGCGGGCAGGATGAACAGGGCCCCGGCCAGGACCAGGCCGAGGCGTCCGGCGCGGGCATAGCCCAGATAGATCGCGAGCTCGGTCGACGTCGGCCCCGGGATCAGGTTGCTCGCGCCCAGGAGGTCGAGGAACTGCTGTTCATCGAGCCACCTGCGCCGGACCACGACTTCCCGCCGCATCAGCGCAATATGGGCCGCGGGCCCGCCGAACGCGATGCAGCCGAGCTTGAGAAAGAGGAGCGCGACCTCGCCGGCCGATCGGCTCGAATTCGATGCGGACATCTTCGACACCGCAACCGAGCGCTCTTCTGACTGGAAGACGCGCCTCGTCAGGGTCGAACATCGGAGTTCGCGCGAAGTGCCGGCAAACCTCCAGGAATCTTGCATTGACATCAAGGGCCCCAGTGCGTATGATGCTGTCAGATTCACTCGCAGTTGCACCGCGGGGAGCACCGGTGATGATCACCGGTCTCCAACGACAAAGGCAAACCTGAGGTAACTCAGGGACGCAAAGCCACGGGACCTCTCTCGAGGTCAGCCGGGTTGCCGAAAGGGGATAGGTGGATGGAGCGCCGTCGAGGCGCATCCAGCCGGTGGGGGGTCACCTTCGCGGACCTCACCTGTTTGATCCCTCTGATCGCATCCGTGGCTTGGTCTGTTCGGTACGGGTCGCCTGGCGCCGGCGTGGCGCCCTTCATATAGAGCTAGTGCACCTCCCCCCCTAAAGACGAGGCCGGGAACCCCTCCCCGGCCTTGTCTGCTTTATGGCCGCGCATGAATGCGTGGGAGGTCAGGGGTCCGGCAGCCCGAAGAGCCGCCGCGCGTTGCCGCCGAAGATCGCGGCGCCGTCTTCCGGCGTCGTGACCAGACGGTCGAATGTCGCCCGCTGGTCGTTGAGGATCGCCTCGCGGTACTCGTGGGGGAGGGTCGAGTCTGTCCCAAACATGATCCGCCGCGGGCCGTAGGTCCGGAGCAGGTCGCGGAAGACCTCGGCGAGCGGCGGCGCCCCCGGAGTGTAGTCCCGCCAGTTGTTGGTGCCCGACGTGTCCACCCAGATGTTGTCGGTGTGGTAGGCGAGGAACAGGGTTTCCCTGAGGAAGCCGGCCCCGCAGTGGGCGATGGCGAACGTGATCTCCGGGAAGTCTTTCGCCGCGGCCGACAGGTGGAGCGGGTTCGCGTACTGGAGATCGTAGAACGGCGCCACGGTGATCCCGAAGTGGAAGAGCACGGCCAGCCCCTGCTCCGCCGCCGCCTCGTAGAGCGGATAGACCGCCCGGTCGCCGGCGCTGAAGCGCTGGGTCGGCGGATAGAGCTTCAGACCGCGCAGCCCCCACTCGCGGAACCGCCTGACGGTGGCGGCCGCATCGGGCGCCGTCGGGTCCATCACGCTCCCCCAGGCCTGGAACCTCCAGGGGTGAAGGTGCACGAACGCGGAGAGTTCCTCGTTGCCCTCCCCGATCGCGATGAAGAACCCCGTTCGGACTCCCGCCCGGTCGAACGCGGTGATCCACTCGTCCGCCTGCTGTTCCAGGGTCACCCCCTCGAGGCTGCGGAGCCGCTCGGCCCACCGGCCGCTTTCGCCGGTGAACGCCGCCAGGGCGCGGGGTCTCATCGGCCAGGCGCGCTCTCGGAGCCGGCGAAACATCCCGGCCGTCACGAGGTGGAGATGGCTGTCCACGATGCTCAGCACGGGCCTGCGCCCCGGGGATCGCTGTGACGAACATCCGGTCCGTTCACTCCTCGATTCACTCAAGGCACCTCCCGATGCAGGGATCCGCCCTAAGGATTCGCGGGTGATGCGGCGCCGCCTTTCTCCACCCCGCCGCACACACCCGCGCGCCCGATCGCGCGGCGCCCCCGGAGCGCGCGCCGGCGGTGCCATTGTGCTGTTTCCGCTCCTGGGCTAGGATAAGAGGACGATGACGAGGCTCGCCTCGCTGCTGCTGGTTCCCTTGCTCCTGGCCGCTCCCGCAAGTTCGCCGGCCGCGGCCGCGCGGGGAGGGTCTGCGCCGCGCGCGCAGGGCGCGCCGCCGGCCGGATCGCACGCCTCGCCCGCGCCGGCCGCCGCGACCCTCTACACCGTCCGGCCGATCCTCCTCGCCGGTCAGCCCGCCCCCGGCGGCGGGACATTCACGGAGTTCTCCGACCCTGCGCTGAACGGCCGCGGCGATCTGGCGTTTGTCGCGCTGTCGACCTCATCCCCCGGGCAGGCCGCGGTCTGCCTGTGGAACGGAACGGGCACCACCGTGCTGGCCCAACGCGGCCGGCCCGCGCCCTCGGGCGGCGTGTTCACGGTCTTCAACGACGTGATCCTCAACGATCGCCAGACCGTGGTGTTCCTGGGGCAGACGACCGCCCGGGCGGCGCACCAGGGATTGTTCCTCGCCCGCGCCGGCACGATCGACCCGATCGTCGTGACGGGCCAGCCGGCGCCCTCGGGCGGGGTCTTCGCCGATTTCGCCAACCCGACCATCAATGCCGAGGACGTCGTCGCGTTCGTCGGGCGCACGACCGGGGGTGGACGGGAAGGCATCTTCTCGGCCACGGAGGGGGGGATCACGCCGCTGGTCCTCAGCGGCCAGCCCGCGCCCACCGGCGGGAGGTTCCAGTTCTTCCTGGACGGGAGCCCGGCGCAAAATGATCGCGGCGAAGTCGCGTTCATCGCCTCGACCGTCCCCCGGGGCACCTTCGGCGTGTACGTCCTGGTGGGGGGGCGGCCGGTGCCGGTCGTCACCACGGAGGAGGACGCGCCCGCGGGGGGCCGGTTCACCGAGTTCGGGTCCTTGATGTTGACCAATGCCGGAACCGTCGGCTTCGTGGGCCGGGCCGCCCGCAGCGTCGTTCCCGAGGGCCTCTACGTCACCGGTCGGGCGGTGCTGGTCATGCTGGCCCGGCAGGGCGAGGCCGCCTCGGGTGAGATCCTCACGACCTTCGTCAGCAGCATGATCAACGGACAAGAATCGATCGTGTTCGAGCTGGGCACCCCCGATCCCATTCCCCGCGCGGTCTTCGTGGCCGCCCGCGCGGGCGTCCGGGCGGTGGTGCGCGCCGGGGACCTCACGCCCTTCCGCCGGCGCTTCCGGGCCTTCGGCGCCCCCGCCATCAACGATCGCGGCCAGGTGGCCTTCGTCGCCGAAACGGACGACGGCCGCCACGGCATCTACCTGGTGTCGCCGCGGTGACGATCGAGCGCGCGGATCACGCGGACGCGCTGCAGGCCCTGACGGACCTCTGGTCCCTGCAGCAGGTGGATGACCGGCTCGCCGGCGCGCGGGCCAGGCGGGCCGCGCTCGACGACGGGAGCGCGCTCCGCGGGGAGGTGGAGGCGGCCCAGGCGGCGGCCGCCGCGGCGGCGTCCCGGCTGCGGGAGTGTCAGGCCGCCCTGCGCGACCACGAGCTGCGGCTCGAGAGCACCGAAGCCAAGCAGAAGAAGATCGAGGGCGATCTGTATGGAGGGCGGATCTCGAACCCCAAGGAACTGGCGAGCCTGCAGGACGATCTGGCCGCGCTGGCCCGGACGCGCGATCAGCTGGAGGACCGGGTCCTGGCGCTCCTGGACCAGGTCGAGGGCCTGAAAGAGGAAGCGGCGTCCGCCGACGCCGCGCATCAGGCCCTGGACCGCCGGCTCGCGGCGCACCTGGCCCACTACGAGTCCGCGCGGGCCGGGCTGGACGCCGAGATCGGCGACCTCGTCTCGACGCGGGCCGCGCGCGCGGCCGCCGTGGAGTCCCGCCTGCTGAAGAGGTACGAAGGGATCGCCGCACAGGAGGGCGGCGTCGGGATCGTGGCGATCCAGCACGGGCGCTGCAGCGGCTGCCACAACACCGTCCCCTTGAATTTTGTGACCCTGGCGCGCGAGGGCCGGGTGGTGATCTGTGAGCGGTGCCGCCGCATCCTCTATCCGGGGGCGGCCTGAGCCGTCCGGCGGCCCGAGCCGTCGGGCCGGACCGCGCGATGGCCGGGGCCGCGTGATGGGCGGAGGCGGGGGGCGCGAGGTCACCGTGAGCTTCGACGGCGCGTCCCGAGGCAATCCCGGCCGCGCGGCGATCGGCGTCGTGGTGCTGGAGAACGGCATCCCGATCCGGGAGATCGGAGAGACGATCGGGGTGACGACCAACAACGTGGCGGAGTACCGTGCCCTGCTCCGCGGGCTCGCGGAAGCGGCCGCCCTCGGCGCCCGCGCGGTGCGGATCCAAAGCGACAGCGAGCTCGTGGTCCGCCAGTTGTCCGGGCGCTACCAGGTGAAGAGCCCGGCGCTGGCCCCGCTCCACCGCGAGGCGCTCGCCCGGTTGCGGGAGTTCGACCGCGTCTCCGTGGTGCACGTCCCCCGCACCGACAACGAGCGCGCGGACGCGCTCGCCAACCGCGCGCTGGATGGGGCGGACGCGCCGTCGCGTTGAATCCCCGAAGGCGCCGTGCTACCATAGCCCCGGGAGCAGGCCATGCGGCCGCGGGCGCGAACGCGCTCGAGGAAAGTCCGGGCTCCGCAGGGCAGGGTGCTGGGTAACGCCCAGTGGGGGCGACCCCGAGGACAGTGCCACAGAAACATACCACCCCCTCGCGGGGGCAAGGGTGAAAAGGTGCGGTAAGAGCGCACCAGCGGCCGGGTAACCGGCCGGCTCGGTACACCCCACCCGGAGCAAGGTCACATAGGGGGAGATGAGGCGGCCCGCCGATCCCCGGGTAGACTGCTGGAGGTGCCGGGTAACCGGCACCCGAGAGAGATGGCCGCACTCGACTGAACCCGGCTTACAGGCCTGCTCCCAAGGTTCCATCCCGCGCGTGCGCGCATGCCGGAGGAATCCCGACCGTCGCCCGTGAACCTGCTCTCATCATCCCTCGGGTAACGATCCGCGGACTGCTGCGCAGAGGATCCCGGCCGGTCGGGCCGGGATGGCGCCGCCCTCATCGGATTCGGACCGAATGGCAGGTGGCGCAATGAAAGGACTGCAGTTCACGGCGGAGTGGGCCCCCAGGGCCGACTACGCGGTCTCGGAGTTTGAGCGGCGGACCGGGAAGGCCGTGACCGGCTCGAGCGTGTGGCGCAATCCGCGCGTCCGGCTCGCCGACGTCAAGGAGCCGCCGCTCCCGGCCAAGGATGTCCGGATCCGTCCCCGGGCGTGCGGCGTCTGCGGGTCGGACGTCCATTTCTACGAGACGGACGAGCAGGGGTACATCCGCTACCCCGGGCTGACGAAGTTCCCCGTGGTGATCGGCCACGAGTTCAGCGGGGAAATCGTCGAGGTGGGGAAGGAGGTTCGGGACCTCCGGCCGGGCGATCTCGTCACCGTGGAGGAGATGATCTGGTGCGGCGAGTGCGTCCCGTGCCGGAACGGCTGGCCGAACCAGTGCCTGAATCTCGAAGAGATCGGCTTCACGATCGACGGGGCCATGGCCGAGCAGCTGGTCGTGGGCGCGAAATACTGCTGGCCGATCACGGCGCTCGCGGAGGTGTACGGCGGGGCGGAGGCGGCCTGCGAGGCCGGGGCGCTCTGCGAGCCGACGAGCGTGGCGTACAATGGGATGTTCGTCCGCGCGGGCGGCTTCAAACCTGGGGGCGTTGTGGCCGTTTACGGGACCGGGCCGATCGGCTTCGCGGCGATCGCGCTGGCGCGCGCGGCGGGCGCCAGCCGGGTGATCGCCTTCGAGGTCAGCCCGGTCCGGCAGGCGCTGGCCCGGCAGGTGGGGGCCGATGAGGTGCACGATCCCGCGGCGCTGGCCAAGCAGGGAGGGAGTCCCCACGAGGTGGTGCTCCGCGCGAGCGGCGGCGCGGGGGCCGACATGGCCGTGGAGGCCGCCGGGGCGCCGGCGAGGACGGTGCCCGAGATGGAGCAGTCGCTGGCGATCGGGGGCAAGGTGGTGATCATCGGCCGCGCCGCGGAGCGCGCGCCGATGTACCTGGAGCACCTGCAGACCCGCGCCGCCCAGGTGTACGGAGCGCAGGGCCACTCGGGGTACGGGACCTTCCAGAACGTCATCCGGCTGATGGCATCCCGCCGCATCGATCTGCGGCCGGTCATCACGAGCCGGTTTCCGCTCAGCGAGGCCGTGGCGGCGATCGAGCGGGCCACCAAGCGGCAGGACGGCAAAGTCCTGGTCACGGGCTGAGCGGCCGGCCCCGTCCACGGCTGGTATGGCGTCAGCCGATCAAACGCCGTTGCTCCGCGAACGACTTCACAAAGAAGGGGGGAGGGAGATGCTGCGACGATTCGCGCCGGCCGGGTTGATCCTGGTCCTGCTGCTGGGCTCCTTCGGGGTGGGAGCCACCGCAACGCCGCCGAGGCAGTTGAATATCGGCGTCGTCGCCGGGGGGGAGATCCGGGGGCTCCAGGCCATCGCGCCCACGTGGGACAAAGCCACGGGGGTCCGGCTCAACCTGATCGTGTACCCGTATGCGAGCCTCTACGAGAAGATGGTCACCGCATTTCAGGCGAACGCGGCGACGTTCGATGTGGTCATGCTGGACGATCCCTGGATGCCGAAGTTCGGGGCGGAAGGCTGGCTCGCGCCCCTCGACGCGCCGCCCTTCAACCTGAAGCGCGATCCGGACATCTTCCCGGTCGTCTACGATCTCGGGTCGTGGCCGCCCCCCCGCGGGCCGGTCCCGCCGGGCGAGGCGGGCAAGCCCCGGCACATCGAGGCGATCACCCTCGTGGGGAACGTCGTCATGTTCATGTACCGCCGCGACCTGATCCCCACCGCCCCCCAGACGTGGGACGAGGTGCTGGCGAACGCGACGAAGCTGGGGAATCCCGGCGGGCAGTTCTACGGGTTCGCGATCCGCGGCGCCAAGGGCAACCCGATCATCTCGCAGTGGTATCCCATCCTCACCGCGTTCGGCGGCCGGGTCTTTGACGACAACTGGAACGTGGTCTTCAAGTCCGACGCGTCCGTGAACGCGCTCAAGTTCTTCGTCGGGCAGCTGAAGTCGGTCGCGCAGCCGGGGGCCGACACGACCGACGCCGCCGACCGCACCCGGCTCCTGGCCACCGGCCACGCGGCCCAGGCGACCGTCTGGCCCGCGGAGGCCTCGGACATCGTGGAGAATCCGCAGCTGAGCAAGGTGATCGGCAAGGTCGGATACGCGCCCATTCCCGCGGGGCCCCCAGGCCGCCACACGCCGATGATGGGCAATTGGCTCCTCGCCATCCCGAAAGCGGCGAAAGAGAAGGAGTGGGCCTTCCGGTTCATCACCTGGGCCACCAGCAAGGAGATCCAGAAGCCCTACGCGGAAGCCGGGGGGATCCCGTTCCGGAAGTCGATCCTCAACGATCCGGCGCTCGTCAAGCGGTACCCGTTTTTCACCGCCATGGCCGGCTCGCTCGACGCGCCGCCCTTCTGGCGGCCGCGCACGACGGAGTGGTCGGCGGTGGAGTCGATCCTCGGCACCCATGTGAACGCCGCGCTCGCCGGCACGGAGTCGCCCGAACAGGCGATCGACCGGGCGCAGACGGAGATCAGCCAGCACATGAGGGAGGCGGGCTACATTAAGTAAGGCAGCGCTCGAGGGCGGGGCGCCGCTTGCCACCGCGGCGCCCCGCCCGGCGAGGTCCACCACCGCAGGCACGCGCCGGCGCCGCCTGGCCCCGTACGTCCTGGTCGCCGGACCGGTCCTCTTTCTCCTGACGGTCGTGGTCTATCCGATGGCCTACGCCGTCAGCCTGAGCCTGCAGTACTACCGGCTCGGCGGCTTCGCGGGGCTGCACAACTTCGCGTACGCGTTTCAGGACCGGCTCCTGGGGGAGTCGCTCCGGGCGACCCTGCTCTACATGGTCATCGCGGTCGGCGTGGAGCTGCTGCTCGGACTGGCGCTGGCCGTCGCCGTCCAGCGCACGATCCGCGGCGTCCTCGGCCGGACGCTCACGTACCTGCTGTTCATCGTGCCGATGGTCACGCCGCCGGTGGCCGCCGGGGTGAGCTTCCGGCTGATGTACATCCCGGAATACGGCATCCTCAACGTGCTGCTGCGCACGCTCGGCTATCACGGACCGCCGATCCTCTGG
>VBAK01000058.1 GCA_005882275.1 Candidatus Segetimicrobium genomatis | reverse complement strand
TCGGTCGGCGTCACCGCGTACTACGTCTTCGGGACCTGCGTCCTCATCTGGTTCGCCTCGCTGGGCCTGGCGCTGATCTTCAACGCGCCGCTGCCGGCCAAGAACGTGCTGCGGACGATCTACTTCATCCCGGCCATCGTGCCGGTCGTCGTGTACGCGATCATCTGGCTGTTCCTGTTCCATCCTTACGGGCTGCTGAACGTGGCCCTGCACGCGATCGGCCTGCCCGCCGTGCAGTGGCTGTCCGACACGCGGGCGGTGCTGCCGGGGTTCATTCTGTCGAGCCTGTGGCGCTTCGCGCCCTACTTCATGATTATCTACCTCGCAGGCCTCCAGAGCATCCCCCTGGAGTACTATGAAGCCGCGGCGATCGACGGCGCCACCGGCGCCCACGCGTTCCGGTTCGTCACGCTGCCGCTGCTGCGGCCGACGATTCTGCTGGTGGTCGTCGTCTCGATCATCCTGATGTCCAAGGTCTTCACCAACGTGCTGATCATCACCGGCGGAGGGCCGGCCGGCGCGACCCGCGTCCTGTCGCTCTTCATCTATCAGACCGGGTTCCAATACTTCAAGATGGGCCTCGCCAGCGCGGCGTCCATGTTCCTGCTGTTCGGGACGATGACGTTTACGCTGCTGCAGCTCCGGCTCTTCAGGGAGGATGCGCGTGGCTAGGCGGTTCGGACTGCTCTACTGGCTCGGGGTCCTGCTCGTCGCGGCGTGGGGCCTCGTGCAGCTGGCGCCGATCCTGTGGATGATCTCCACGTCCCTCAAGCCGCTGAACCGGATCTTCGCCCTGCCGGTCCAGTGGATTCCGCGTCCGCCGCAGTGGAGCAATTATCCCCAGGCCTGGAACGAGTTTCCGTTCGCCCGCTACTTCGTCAACAGTTTCATCGTGTCGGCCTCGGTCACGGTGCTGAACGTCTTTCTCGCGGGCCTGGCCGGGTACAGCCTCTCGAAGTACCGGTACTTCGGCCAGCGGGCCCTCTTCATCGCGATCCTGAGCACCTTGATGCTGCCCATCGAGGTGCTGATGGTGCCCACGTTCCTGATCGTGAAGGCGCTCGGCTGGCTGAACACCTACCAGGGACTGGTCATTCCGGCGGTGGCGGACGCCTTCGGCGTCTTCTTGATGCGCCAGTTCATGCTGGGGCTCCCGGATTCGCTCGTCGAGGCGGCGCGGATCGACGGCGCCGGCGAGCTCGGCACGTACTTCCGGATCGTCGTGCCGCTCATCTGGCCCGCGGTGCTGACCCTCGCCATCTTCACCTGGCGCGAGACCTGGGACGCGTTTGTCTGGCCGTTCATTATCATCAGCGACGACAGCCTGCGCACGGTGCCGATCGGCCTGCAGCGCTTTCAGGAGCAGTACGTCACCACGTACAACTCCGTCATGGCCATCTCCACCATCGCCATGCTCCCGCTGGTGCTGCTGTTCTTCTTCTTCCAGCGCGCGTTCATTCGCGGCATCGCCCTGTCGGGCCTCAAGGAATGACGCCGCTAGCGCGGGGCCGGAGCGACGGCCGCCGCCTGCCGGGGGGCCCGCAGGCCGATCGCGACGGCCGTGAGCCCGAGCGGCAGCGCCAGCAGGAAGGGCGCCGCGACGCTGAACCGCGCTGCGGCCGCGCCCAGGAGCGGGCCGGCAAACAACCCGAGGTCGATGGCGCTGTTGTAGACGCTCATCGCCGCCGTATACTGGTCCGGCGCCACGCGTCCGGTGAGGAGCATGGCAAACGTCACGGGCGTGAGGCCGAGGGCCGCGCCGTACACGGCGCCCGCGGCGAGCAGCTGTGGCCCCCCATGCAGCAGCGGAACGGCGAGCTCCGTGCCAGCCATCCCGACGATGCCGGCGAGCGTCAGCCATCGGCCGCGGTCACGCGCGACCAGCCGGCCGGTGGGGATCTGCATCATCGCATACATGCCGCCTTGAATCGCGAAGATCCAGCCGATGACCACCACGGAGACCCCCTGCCGCGCGGCGTAGAGCGGCAGGTACGTCGTCCAGAGCCCGGCCAGGCTGTAGCACAGCAGAATGGATGCGCCGATGCGCGCCACCGGCGGGGCGGACAGAAACGCCGTGAAGTCGGCGAAGGATGTCCGCAGGGCGGCGCGGCCGGGAACGGGCCACCCGACGAGCAGGGGGATCGCCGCGAGGCTGAACAGCGCGCCCAGCGCGAAGGGCGCGCCCTCGCCAGCGCGCGCCGCGACAAATCCGCCGATCGCGGGGCCGATCAGGGCGGCGAGCGAGGTGCACAGCCAGAACCCCCCGAACGCCCGTCCGCGTCCCTCGGGGGTCGTGGAGTCGGCGACGGTCGCGTGCAGCGGGGGGACCAGCACGCCTCTGGCCGCGCCGACGGCCGCGAGGGCGACGGCGACCAGCGCGCGGGAGTGGCCGATCGCGGCGGCCCCGAGGCAGAGCGCGTTCGCCGCGCAGCCGCCCAGCAGCGACCAGCGCCGCCCGAGCGCGGCGGCGATCACGCTGGCCTGGAGTTCCACCAGTCCCATGCTGAGGCTGAAGACGCCGACCACGAGCCCGATCCCGGCCAGACTGAACCCGACGTGCGCAAGATAGAGGGACAAGATCGGCAGGACCACTTGCCAGGAAATACTGACGCAAAACCCGGCGCCGCCCAGCAGCAGGCTCGGCGCGCGACGCCGAGATGCGGTGCTCATCCTGCCGTGTCGGTTTCGCCGGCCCGGGACCGTTTCCTATGGTTGCCGCCGCCCCGCCGGCGGCGCCGGACCGCGCATCGCGAACGCCAAATCTGCCGTGGAGGTGAACTGTGAGGCCGAAGGTCTTTGTCAGCCAGCCGATTCCGGAACCCGCGCTGGACATGCTGCGCGAGGTCGCCGAGGTCACCGTGTTCCCGCGCCTGGACCGCAATATGAGCGAAGACGAATGGATCATGGCCGCCCAACGGGCGGACTATCTGTTTGTGATGGGCGGGAACATCATCACGACGAACGTCATCAAGGCGAACCCAAAGCTCAAAGGCATCGCCATGGTGCACCGGCGGCTGCCGGTGAACAACTCGATCGATCTCGACACGGCGAAGGCCCTCGGCGTGCCGGTCGTGTTTCAGTACCCCTGGGAACCCGTCTACGATCGCATCGCGGAAGCGACCTGCGATTTGACCATCGCGATGATCCTCGACCTGGCCTACCGGCTGATCGACGCCGACCGCTACACGCGGTCCGGCCGGACGCTGCAGGAACATACGATGGCGCTGATGGGGCCCGGCGTCACCGGCAAGATCGCCGGCCTGCTCGGGTTGGGGAAAGTGGCGCTGAAGATGGTGCCGCGTCTCCGCGCGCTCCGGATGTCGGTCCTCTACACGAAGCGCACCCGGCTGGCGCCCGCGCAGGAGCGCGAGCTCGGCGTGGAATGGGCGGACCAGAGCGACATCCTGCGGCGCAGCGATTTCGTGTGTCTCGAGTACGACTACAATCCCAGCACGCACAAGATGATCGGGGAGCGCGAGTTCGCCCTCATGAAGCCGACGGCGTACTTCATCAATACGGCCCGCGGAAGGATCGTCGACGAACCGGCGCTCGTCCGGGCGCTCCAGAACCGCACCATCGCCGGCGCCGGGCTGGATGTCTTCTGGCACGAGCCGCCGGGGTCGCCGGAAATGGCGCCGAGCGAGGAGTTCTTCAAGATGGACAACGTCATCCTGGCCCCGCACAACGGCGGCGCCACCTGGGACGCGCGCACGGAGCTCACGAAGGCGACGGCGCGGCAGATCGTGACGCTGATCGGCGGGGGGCGCCCGGAAGGGCTGGTCCTGGATTAGCGCCGTGAACGCCATCGACGTCCATTTCCACATCATTCCCCCCCGGTTCGTCGAGGCCGTCCGGCGCGGGACGTTCGCCGAGGCGGTGCACATCGAACGCGCCGGGGGTGTGGACCGCATGATCTATCACGCCCCCCCGGACGTCGTCCTGGAGCCCGGCACCACGCTTCGGACCGACCTGTACGACGAACGGCAGATCCTCGAGGCGCTGACCCGACGGGGCCTGGACGCGGCCGCCCTCGGTCCGTCCCCGGAGGAATTCTACTATTGGGCGGCGCCGGGGCTCGGGGGACGCCTCGCGGCGGCCTACAATGACGGCATGGCCGAGATGGTACGCTCGCACCCGGATCGGTTCGTGGGTCTGGCCACGCTGCCGATGCAGGATCCCGAGCGGGCGGCACGAGAGCTCGAGCGCGCGGTCACCGCGCTGGGGCTGCGCGGCGCTGAAATCTGCACGCATATCAACGGCCGCGATCTGGATCATCCGAGCCTGCATCCGGTGTACGCGGCGGCGGCGCGGCTCGGCGTGCCGCTCTTCCTGCACCCGCAGAACTGGGGCGACATGCGCCGGCTGCGGGATTTCCACCTGTGGAATCTCGTCGGCTTTCCGACGGAGACCGCCCTTGCGGCCTCGCGATTGATTCTGGGCGGCGTCTTTGAGGCGTTCCCGGGCCTGCGGGTCATCCTGGCGCACGGCGGCGGCTACCTCCCCTATCAGGTGGGCCGGCTGGACCGCGGGTACGACGCGCGCCGCGAGGTTCATGACCGGCTGCCGCGGCGTCCCAGCGAGTATCTCGGGAACCTCTACTGCGACAGCCTGACGCACAGCCCCCTGTCGCTGCGATTCCTGCTGGACCGGATGGGGGAGGACCACGTCGTGGTCGGCAGCGATTATCCATTCGACATGGGCGACCAGGCGCCGGTGGAGACGGTCCGGGCGCTGCATCTCGCCTCCGGCGTCGAGGCCAAAATCCTCTCAGGCAATCTGGCGGCGCTGCTGGGGGTCGGGTAGGCCGGGGTCTCCGGGCCGGCGGGTCAGTACCCCCGCATCACGTGGGTGACCCGGGCCGTCCACTCGTACTTCGTCGCCTGAGCGATCACGGCCATCGCCTCCGCGTACAGGGGGCCGTCGACCAGGGCGCGCGCGTCGGCGGGCTGCTGCATCTGAACGTCCACGATCCAGTCGAAGTTGGCGGCGTGGGTCCCCACGTTCTCGCCGATCGCCGCGGAGACGACGCCCGGCGCTTTCGCGAGACCGCGCGCGGCATCGAGGGCGCGCGCGCGCCCGGCGGCCGGGGCGCCGTCCGTCCAGACAAACATCGCCGCGTGGCGCACGAGGCCGCGGCGGATCAGCGGGGCGCCCTCATACCGCCAATCGACCCGCGCGGTGAGGTCCGGGATGGTGACGGAGGCGTTGAAGCGGGCGACGTCGCGGTGCGCCTCGTCGGCGAGGTACCGGGCCATGCCGTCCTGATCATCGAAGTCGAGGTGGAGCGCAACGTCGTAGTGGCTTGGCGGTCCCTCGCGCCGCCCGCGCCAGCGGGGCGTCCGTTTCCACGGGGGCACCGCGAGCAGCCGGCTCGACCCGCCGAGCAGGTCGGGCCCGTAGTCCCCCGCGCGCACCCCGGCGCACTCCATGCGGAGAAAGGCGAGCCCGCGCAGCATCGCGAGCTTCTGCTGCTCCGTGATCGTATCCCGATGAATGAAGAGCGCCGTGTGCCGCAGCACATCCACCCTCCGCCGCCTTGATCGCCGCGCCGATGCCGGTGCCGCCCGCCGCGGACGGCGTGCTACCCGGCCGGCCGTCCCGTCACTGCCGCATCCCGGTCGTCGCGACGCCCTCGATGATCTGGCGCTGAAACAGGAAGAACAGCGCGGTCAGCGGCAGGGACGCGATCGCAGAGACCGCCATCAACGCGGGAAAGTTCGACGTCTCGGCGGACTGGAACAGCTGCACGGCGAGCGGAACGGTCGCCTTCGACGTGTCGCTGATGATGAGGAACGGCCAGACGAAATCGTCCCAGGTCGACTGGAAGATCAGGATCGCGGCGGTCAGGAGCGCCGGCCAGGCGAGGGGGACGCAAATCTTGAAGAAGGTCGTGACGTGGCCGGCCCCGTCGATCCGGGCCGCGGCGATGAGATCGTCCGGAAGCGACAGGAAGAACTGCCGCATCATGAGCACGCCGAGCGCGTTCGCGGCGACCGGGACGATCATGCCCTGATAGCTGTTGAGCCACCCCAGCCGCTCCACCGTCAGGTACAGTGGAACCATGATCACCTCGAGCGGCAGCATCAGCGTCGCGAGGATCAGGAGGAGCAGGGCCTGCCTGCCGCGGAAGCGATATTTCGCGAGGCCGTATCCCGCGAGGGCCGAGAGCGCAATGTTGATCAGCGTCACGCACCCCGTGACGATCGCGCTGTTGACGAAATAGCGCGTGAACCTGACGGTCGCATACGCCGCCGGGTAGTTGCCCCAGAGGGGACGGGCCGGGATCCACCGGATCGGCAGGTCGAAGACGTGCCGGTTCGGCTTCAGCGACGTCGAGACCATCCAAAAGATCGGCACGAGGAACAGGACCGCGGCCGCCGTGAGCAGCAGGAGCACGGCGCCCGTCGTTAGGAGAGACCGTGCGCGGGCCGCGGGGGCCGCGCCGCGCGGACGGGGGAGCGCCCCGGCGGTTCGGCTCATCGCCGCGTTACTCATCGGTTCTGAACACCCGCAGATTGATCATGGTGAACACGACGATGATCAGCAGCATCACGATCGCGGCGGCGGACGCGTACCCCATCCTGAAGCCCAGGAAGCCCGTCTGGTAAACAAACAGCGAGAGGGTCGTGCTCGCGCTGTCGGGACCTCCGCCCGTCATGACGAGGGCGAGCACGAAATTCTGCACGGTGAGCGTGATCGCGAACACCACGACAACGAGGAACGTCGGCTTGAGCAGGGGCAGCGTGATCGAGCGGAACCGGCGCGTGACGCCGGCGCCGTCGACTTTGGCGGCGTCGTACAGTTCCATCGGGATCGACTGCAGCCCCGCCAGGTAGATGACCATGCAGAGCGGGGTCAATCGCCACGCCGTCGCGATCACGAGCGCCGCCACCGCTCCCTGGGCCGAGAGCAGCCAGTTCATCGGCGGCAGCCCGACGCTCTTGAGCGCGTCGTTGATCAGTCCGTAGGGGTTGAAGAGAAACTGCCAGAGGATCGGCACGACGATGATCGGCACGACCGCCGGGAGGAAGATGAGCGTGCGGAAGAGCCCCCGGGCCGGCACGTTCTGGTTGAGCAACAGCGCGAGGCCGAGCCCGAGGACTATCGAGATCGCGATGGTCTCGCCCACGTAGCGGCCGGTGGTCTCGAGGGCTCCGACGAACGCGGTGTCCCGGATGAGCCGCGTGTAGTTGTGGGTGCCGATGAAGTGCCTGGCGGGCTCGGAGAGGTTCGCATCGGTCAGGCTCAGCCAGCCGGCGTACGCCATGGGCCAGAACTTGAACCCCACGAGCAGCCCCAGCATCGGCAGCGTGAAGACGACGCCCCACCAGGACTGAGCCGGGCCGAGCGAGCGGCGGCGCATCCGCGGCCCGCGGCGGTTCGCCGGCCACGTGCCGCCGCCGGTCATGCGCGCCGTCCCTTGACCGCTCATGGGCCGTGATGCCGCGAGGCGGCTCCGGGATGCTCTGAGCCCCCCGGAGCCGGGACATTCGCGGCCGCGTCAGCGCGGATAGATCCCCGACCGGCTACTTGCCGATCGCCTGCAGGTACTCCGCCTGCATCTCCTGGAGCGCCTGCGCGATGGGCTCTTGTTTGAAGACGACCTTCTGGACCCCGTTCTGGATCGCCTGCTGCAGCTGGCCCCAGTGCTTCGTCTGCGGCAGCGGCTGCGCATGGGTCAGCTCGTTCTGGAACACGCTGATGAACGGGGTGTCCTTGACCTCAGCCGAGGTGAAGAAGTTCTTCCGCGGCTGGACCGCCCCGGTCGCCGTCCAGTAGAGACTGCCGCGGGCCGTCATGTAGTCGACGAGGCTCCAGGACGCGTACTGCTCGTCGGCGGACGCGTTCTTATTGATGCAGTAGTCGAACGAGTACTTCGGCGATCCGCCGGCCGCGCCGGAGAGGCTGGGCAGCTGCGCGACGTGGACGTTGCCCTTCAGAGCGGGGTTCAGGCGCACGGCGAAGCTGAGCGCGTTCGCGCCCCCGTACGACATCACGTCGAGCCCGTCGGCGAAGTCCTGGTACGGCGACGTCTGCACGTCCTTGGTGATGGTCGGCGCGACGGCGTTCATCTCGAAAATGTGCATCGCGTTGGCGGCCGCCGCCGAGGTCAGCAGCGGGTTCCCGTCTGTGTCCAGCACCGCCGCGCCCTGCGACTCGATCGACGCGACGAACAGCATCGAGTACCATTGGGGCCCGGAGGTGTACCGGATGCCGAAGCCCCGCTGCACGAGATGGTTGTTGCTGTCGTACTTCGTCAGTTTCCCCTGCAGGGCGGCCACCTGCACCCACGTGTGCGGCACGTCCTGGGGGATCCTGAGCCCGGCGGCCGTGAATGCCGGCTTGTTGATGAGGAGGCTCCACGACGGCGCCGCGCTCGGGAGGCAGTAGATTTGGCCCATGCGGCTCTGCGCGTCGAGCGAGTGCGGCAGGTACAGATCATAGATCTGCTTCATGCTCCCGACGCCGAACGCCGCCGGATTGGCCGGGGCCATGTACGGAGAGAACCCCTCGATCCACGGCTCGAAGACCGAGAAGATCGTCGGGCCGCCGCCGGTCGGCAGCTGGGTCGACAGCTTCTGAAACGCCGGACCGAGCGGCGCCTGCTGCGCCTGCACGGTCACGTTCGGGTGCAGCTTCTGCCATTCCCCGATCAGGTCCTCCTCGAGCTTGAACTGCGGCTCCTCGTCGCTGCCGAACATCGTGATCGTGATCTTACCGGTCGGGAACGCAGATGAGGCCGAATTCACGGCGATGCCGCCGTCGAGCCAGAGCGTGACCGAGACCACGAGCGCCAAACACGCAGCGCCCCGCACGAGCAGCGATCTGTGCATGGTTCCCCCCTTCAGCGCAGTGTGCCTGACCATGGATCCGTAGATCCTGTTCTCGACCGGATGGGTCTTTACCCCCTGCGGAATCCTTCCGCGGCCGTCCCCCACGGGGAAACATTCGTGCCCCGCCGAAATGGGGTCGCATGACGACGATCTCCCCGGTCATCCGGCGTGTGGTGCTCTGGCGCTGGAACGAGCGGGCCACATCGGAGCAGAGGTTGAGGGCGAAGGAGGGCCTCGCCTACATCGGGTTCGCCAGCCGGGTCGAGGCGGTCGACTTCGGCGAGGATCTCGGCCTCTCGGGGGAGACGAACTATGGGCTCGCGCTCCTCCGGGACCACCGCGACAAAGCGTCGTGGGACGACTACAATCAGGATCCGCATCACTTCCGGGTCGGCGGGTTCATCGACACGATGACCCGCGAGGAGATCACCGCGCGGGCCGACTACCCCTACACAGGACCGGCCTCGGTGCGGGGCCGGGTGCGCCACGTCGCGCTCTACGTCTGGCGGGACGGTATCGATGCGCGCAGCCGGCAGGAAGCCCGCCGGACGCTGGCCGCGCTGCGCGCCGACTGCGAGAGCGTCTACGCGCTCGAGATCGCCGAGGACCTCGGCTGGGCGAAGACCGGGCGGGCCGATCTCGTCCTGGAAGCGCACTTCGCCGACGAACAGGGCGCCGCGGCGTTCCTCGCCCACCCCGCGTACCGTCAGGCGTCGGCGCGGCTCGCCTCGCTCACCCGCGGGGAGCGCACGGCCCAGATCCAGCACCGGATGAAGTCCGGCTGAACCGGCGCGCCGATCGCCCGCGCGGGCGTGGGGCGCGCCTCAGGGGCCGCGCATGACGTGGGAGAGGCGCGCCGTCCACTCGTACTTGGTCACCGCCGCGACCGTCTCCATCGCACCGGCGTAGTGCGGTCCGCGGAGGAGCCGCTCCGTCGCGGTCCGATCCGGCAGCTGAACGTCCATGATCCAGTCGTAGTCGCTCACCAGCCTGCCGACGTTGTGTCCGATGGTGACGGCCTCCACGCCCGGCGCCTCCGCGAGCCGCCTCACCGCGTCGAGCGCCCGCTGCTTCGCCTCCTCCGCCGCGCCGTCCGCCCACACGAACATGGCCACGTGTTTGACGTGCCCCCGGCGGGCCGGCGGCGCTCCGTCGTAGTGCCAGTCGACGCGCGCGGTGAGCTCGTCCCACGAGACCGAC